>JANOTJ010000422.1:0-8378 GCA_031416295.1 Chloroflexota bacterium | reverse complement strand
TCCAGGATCTCGGCACCGGTGACGTGCCCGTCGGTCTGCGACAGGACCTCGACGAGGATCCGCCGCTGCGTGGTCCAGCGCAGGCCGCGGGCTCGCAATCGCTCGGGGATCCCGGCCCACGGATCGCCCCGGACAGGCTCGAATGCGGCGGTCGATCCGGGAGCGGACATCGTGCGAAGTATAGGGTGAGCGTTGCTTCATGTCGTAGATGCAACATGTTGCGATTAGCACGAAGCCACCGTATCCTTGCCTCCTCACCCAGCCACGGACGAGAGCCATGTTCGAGAGCGTGTACCAGATCGTTGCGACCCCAGCCGGCATCGGCGTCCTGCTGACCGGACTCGCCCTGGGCATCCGCCATGGCATCGATTGGGACCACATCGCGGCGATCACCGACATCACCAGCACGGCCGCGGCCGCCGACGTCGCCGAGGCGGCCCACGAGCAGCAGCATGTCGATCTGAGCGGCCATCACCACAGCCACGGCGGCCACGGCGAGATGCGCGCGCACGATGCGGGGCCGGGGGCGGCCACGCTCGCCCCGCCAGCGCGCGGCACGGCGGCGCGCGGCACGGCGGCGCACGTGGCCGGGTGGTCCGGTCGCCTCGAAGCTATCCGCCTGGGCACGCTGTACGCCCTCGGACACGGCCTCGTCGTGGTCGTCCTGGGCATCGCGGCCTTGACGTTCGGCGCGATCCTGCCTGACTGGCTGGACCCGATCATGGGCCGGATCGTGGGCGTGACGCTCGTGCTGCTCGGCGTCTGGGTCCTGTACTCCGTGTACCGCTACGCCTTCGGCGGCGAGTCGTTCCGGATGCGCAGCCGCTGGATGCTCGTCTTCGATGGCGCGCGCTACGGATGGCGCCGCCTCCAGGCGCGCCTGCACGGCCACGAGCACGTGGAGCCCCTGGAGATGAGTTCGTACGGCAACCGGACGGCCTTTGGCGTCGGGATGATCCACGGGATCGGGGCCGAGACCGGGACCCAGGTCCTGCTCATCGCCGCGGTCGGCGGGGCCGCCAGTGCAGGTCTGGGCATCCCCATGCTCCTGGCGTTCGTGGTCGGTCTGTTGATCTCGAACTTCGCCATCGTGCTCATCAGCACGGTCGGCTTCGTGGCCAGCCAGACCCGCCAGCGGATCTACGTGGTCGTGGGCGCCGTGGCCGGCATCTTCAGCCTCGTTCTCGGCCTCGTCTATCTCTTCGGGCTGGACGCGATCGTGCCCGACATGGAGACGCTGCTCCCGTTCTGAGCCTGAGCCTGGGCCTCAGCCGTGCGCGACCGACAGCGTCGGGCTGTCAGTCGCCGGCGCGGACCTGGAAGCGTTGCAGTGCCCGGGTCGTGAGCCCGTAGGCGACGAGGGTCACGCCGGCCAGGATCGCGACCGCCACCACGGGTGCGAGCGCCTCGTCCCGGCGCTCGCCGGTGAGCGCGGCGGCGAGCCCCAGGGTCCCCTGCCGCACCGACAGGAAGCGCGTGCCCTCCAGGATCCCGGCCAGGGCCCCTTCCCAGAGCAGCACGTAGCCGAGGCCGATGATCAGCGCCCGCGAGGTCATCGCCCCGAGCGCCGTGAAGGCGCAGGCGTAGGCGATGCCACCGGCCATCGTGGCCAGCGCGTAGCCGAAGGTCGTGGCCAGGCCGCCCGACCCGAACCCGGCGACGAGAAGCCCCGTCAAGAGGACCGGGGGAACCACGAGAGTGAGCGTCAGCCCGCTCGCAACGGCCGATTTGACGAGCGCCGTTCGCCACCGAGGGATCGGCTTGAGGAGCACGAAGACGGCCGTCCCGTCGTCGATCTCGGAGCCGATGGCGGCCGTGCCGATGACCAGCGCGACGAGTGGCAGGACCGTCCTGATGAGCAGTGCATCGATGATCTCGGGGGCGTCGCCGCGGCCACCGGCCAGGCGCAGGAGGAACGCCACGATGACCGGCAGGGCCGCCAGCAGGATCATCAGGACCAGGCGCCGGCGGCCGGCCAGGCCGCGCAGGGTGATCTCGGCGAGGGCCCCCAGCGCGGTCATCGGCGAACCAGGTAGCTGAACACGCTCTCGAGCGAGTCGTCGGTCGGGGTGACCTCGTACAGGCGGATCCCGGCGCGTCGCGCGGTCGGGGCGATGATCGCGCTGAAGGCCGCGAACTCCGCGGCCTGGACCGCCAGCATCCCGTTGACGAGCTCGACTCCGAAGACGGCGGGCTCGGCCAACAGCGCAGCGGCCAGCGCCCGGTCGTCCGACGATCGGACCGTGAAACCGTTGGGTCGATCGGTCATCAGCCGCCGGATCGACCGGAAGTCGCCGGCTGCGGCGAGGCGCCCGGCATACACGACGAGCACGGCCTCGGCGAGCCGCTCGACTTCCTCGAGGATGTGCGACGAGAAGAGGATGGTCCGACCCTCGCTTGCGAGCGTCCGGAGCAGGGTCATCATGTGCACCCGCTGGCGCGGATCCATGCCGTTGAACGGCTCGTCGAGGAGCAGGATCCGCGGATCGTGCACGAGTGCGGCGGCAAGCTTGGCGCGCTGGCGCATGCCCTTGGAGTAGGTCCGGATGGGCCGCTGGGCGGCTTCGGTCAGCTCGACCGTGGCGATCGCCCGATCCGTGGCCGCGGCCGGGTCCGCCATGCCCTGGAGCTGCGCGTTCAGCCGGACGAAGTCATGGCCGGTGAGGAAGCCCGGTACCGCTTCGCGTTCCGGGACGAGGCCGACATGCCGGTACACGGACGGGTCGCCGAACGCCGGGCGGCCGTTGATCCGGACGCTGCCGGCCGACGGCGCCAGGAGTCCCGCGAGCATGTGCAGGAGGGTCGACTTGCCCGCTCCGTTGGGTCCCAGGAGACCGGTCACGCCCGGTCCCAGGGCGAACGAGATGTCGTTGACCGCGACCACGTTGCCGTACCAGCGCGAGGCGTGGTCGACCGCGATGGGCGGGGCGGCGCTGGGCGGCGCGGGGAGCGGCACGGCGGCGCCAGGCGGCACGGCGGCGCTGGGCGGAACGGCGCCGGGCGTCGGCTCGATGGTCATGTCGTGACCGTCAGGTAGCGGCGCAGGATGATAGCCAGGGCTCCGACGGTCCCGACGACGGCCGCGACCACATAGGCGATATCGGGCAGGTTGGCGGCCGATACGGCCGGGCTGTCCGGGATCGTGCCGAAGATCGCCGCGTTGAGACCATCGACGACGTCGCCAGGACTGAGCACGACGAGAATCCGGGCGAGGTCGCCCGCCGCGAGCTCGGAGATAAGGCCCACGATGATCGGTGGGACGATGAACACGGCGATGATCGTCGCCGTGGCATACGCGCGCCTGGGGGTCCAGGCGGCGCTCACCGACGAGATGCCGGCCAGCAGCCCTGAGGACAGGACCGCCACGGCCACGTAGCGCGGGATGTCCGCGGCATCGTCGGCCAGCCCGGCCAGCGGATCGGCCGCCGAGAGTAGCGCCCCCAATGACAGGACGACCTGGGGGACGAGGGTGACCACGAGCACGGCCAGGAACAGGCCACCGGTCCGGGCCAGCGCGTAGTCGGCGCGAGTGAGCACCCGCGAGAAGTACAGGGGCAGGACGCCGTAGCGCTGGTCGCGCCCGAAGAGTTCGGGCGCCTGTGCCGCGCAGAACAGCATGACCAGCGCGGACGTCAGACCCTGGTACGTCTCGTGCCGGATCGGTGACGCCTCCGCGACGAGCTCCCGGTTACCCGTCTGGGCGGCCAGCGCGGTGATGCCCACGGCCAGTATCGCGGGCAGGACGGCGAGGGCCAGCAGGAGGAACGGGGCGACCTTGGCGCGGCCGCCGCGACCGATACCGTACGACTCGGCGAGCGAGCGCCGGAGGAGTCCGAGCGCGACCGTGGATCGACCGAGACGCGGCCCGTCGTAGCCCTGGTAGCCGAGGTCGTAGATGTTGCCGGACGGTCCAGTCATGCGCCAGGTCTCGTCATCGGAACAACTCGTCCAGGCCGCGCCGACGTTGTTCCATGCGCACCAGCGGGATGGCCAGGTCGGCGAGCGTGTCACGCACGATGTCGAACGGCCGGTCGTCGTCGAGTGGCACCAGCACCACACGACCGTCCACGGTCGCCGCGATGCCGGCCGCGATAAGGGCGTCGGCGAGGGCCGCCTGCCGATCCTCGACCTCGACGGCCAGCACGCCGGTGCGCTCGGTGAAGGCGCCCAGCGGAGCGGCCCGAACGAGCTTGCCGGCATCGATGGCGACGAGGAAGTCGCAGACCCGCTCGATCTCGCCAAGGAGATGGCTGGCGACCATGACCGCGATGCCGAATTCCGTGCCGGTCCGGCGGACCAGCGCGAGCATCTCGTCGCGGCCCGCGGGGTCCAGACCGTTGGTCGGCTCGTCCAGGAGCAGCAGGCGCGGATCGTGGACCAGGGCCTGGGCGAGCTTGACCCGCTGCTTCATGCCGGTGGAGTACCCGCCGATCGGGCGGTAGCGCTCCTCGTACAGGCCGACGTGGCGAAGCACCTCCGCCGCTCGCTCCCGAGCCGCGGCCGCCGGCAGTCCGGACAACCGGCCCATCTGGGACACGAAGTCCGTGGCCGTGACGTCGGGCGGCAGGCAATCCGATTCGGGCATGTAGCCCACGGAGCGGCGCAGGGTCGTGCCCTCGGTCCGCACATCGTGGCCGAGCACCGTGGCCCCGCCCGAAGTCGGGGCGAGCAGACCGAGCAGGATGCGCAGGAGCGTGCTCTTGCCCGCGCCGTTGGCGCCGACCAGGCCGATGATCCCGGCCTCGAGATCGATGGTCAGCCCATCGAGCGCGGTCACGCCACCGGGATAGCGCTTGGTCAGGCCCCGGGTCGAGATGAGCGGCATCGCGGCAAGGGTAGCCGACCGGCGCCGCCCGCCGATCAGGCCGCGACCACCTGGTTGCGACCGCCGCGCTTGGCCATCTGCAGACCGACGTCGGCGAGCTCGATCATCGAATCGAAGGAGGCGACATCCGGACCGAGCGCGGCGCAGCCTGCCGAGACCGTGGCGGTCAGCACGGCACCGTCGGCACCCGGAAACCGGACCGTCTCCAGCTCCCGACGGATGCCGTCGGCGATACGCGCCGCCTCCTCGATGGTCGCCCCGTCGAGGACCGCCACGAACTCCTCGCCGCCGTAGCGCGCCACGAGGTCGCTGGCGCGGAACCGTTGCGCAAGGATCGCGCCGAAGGCGCGCAGGACGCTGTCGCCGATGCCATGGCCGTGGAGCTTGTTGAACGAACCGAAATGATCGAGGTCGAACAGGATCGCGCTGACCGGACGACGCAGATCTGCCTCCATCCGGTCGCGCGCCGCGAACAGGCGGACCAGCCCGACATCGAGCTGACGCCGATTCCAGAGGCCGGTCAGTGGGTCGCGGATGGCCGCCTCGGCGACCTGCTCGTGGAGGGCCACGTTGATCAGCGCCGTCGCGACCTGGGAGGCAATCATTGGGCGATCGTCTACGGCCAATCGATGGTCGCGGCGGCCCCGTCGGCGCTGGCCAGGATCTCGTCGAGCGTCCCGCCCGCGGATGGTTCGATGGCGATGATGACGGTCCCGCCACGCACATCGATGGCCAGGACGCGGGTCGTTCGGTCTGGCTCCAGGAAGAACGAGGCCGAGTCCGAGGTGAACAGCGCGACACGCTGGCCGCCGGTCGGCGCCAGGTCGACGGACAAGCCGCGGCGTCCCCCGATGCGCACGCTCGCGCCATCACTGGAGCCGACGCCGTCGGTCGCGATGAACGCCTCGATGAGGTCGCGCGGCCGTCCGCGGGTCGTCGTCTCCTGCCCATCCGGGAAGACGGTCGCGATGCCCGACGCGAAGGTCACGAGGCCTTCATCGCGGACGAGCGTGACGATCTGCGCCTCGTGCAGGAGCGCCGACCATCCTTCGCCGAGCTCGAGGGCGAAGGGAGGCTCGAATTTCGACGGCGAGTAGCGCCCGGGCGCGAGGCCGCAGGCAAGCTCGAAGAAGACTTCGCACAGGTCGGCGACCTCGCCTGGCGGTACCGGGGTCAGGGTCGGCGTGGGTGCCGCGCTCGGTGCGAGCGTGGGGCTGGCCGTCGGCTCGGAGGTGGCGGGCGGATCGGTCGGCGTCGGCGCGACATCCGGTGCCTGGGTCGGCTGGCGGGTGGCCAGGGCCGAACCCTGCCGATCGGACATGGCCGCGATCAAGGCGGCAGACAGGCCGATCCCGGCGAGCAATGCGGCCATGAGCACGATCAGGGCGCCCGCTCGGGGCCC
This sequence comes from Chloroflexota bacterium, assembly GCA_031416295.1. Lineage (GTDB taxonomy): Bacteria > Chloroflexota > Limnocylindria > Limnocylindrales > CSP1-4 > SPCO01. The sequence goes on along the minus strand of JANOTJ010000422.1, from coordinate 2,151 downwards.
CTGCCGGCCCGCCCGGGCGCTTCCCGCAGGGCGATTGCCGCGCCCGCCGGTCGGCGCGGACGGGGTCGGGCTGCGCGACTCCGGGCCGCGCGCAACCGGGATGGGGATCACCAGTGTCGGGCTGGACGGGTCGGTCGCCGCGACGATGGGCTCGAGGGCGGCGGCCATGGCAGCCCCACTCGGGTAGCGATCATCGGCGTCCGGCGCGAGTGCGCGACGCACGACCGCATCGAGTTCGGCCGGGACCTCGGCCCGGCGTTCGCGAGCCGAGGGGGCCACGGTCCCGACCCTGGCCAGCGCGATGGCGTCAGACGAGTCGCCGGTCCAGGCCCGCTCCCCGGTGAGGGCCTCGAAGAGCACGAGGCCGAGACCGTAGACGTCGGAGGCCGGTGTGGTGGTCATGCCGCGCGCCTGTTCCGGGCTGAAGTAGTGGATGGAACCCATGGTCGTCCCGGGCAGCGTCGCCTCGGCGTCCATCGCCAACCGGGCGATCCCGAAGTCCGTGACCATGGCCCGTCCGTCGCCGGCCAGCAGGATGTTGCCGGGCTTGATGTCGCGATGGACGATCCCGCGCAGATGGGCCACACCCATCGCCCGCGCGACGTCGAGGCCGATCCGGGCGACCTGGGACGGCGCCAGTCGGCCCCCGCGCTTGAGTCGTGCGGCGAGATCCTCGCCCTCGACGAGCTCCATGATCAGGTACGGCTGGTCGCCATCCGTGCCGGCATCGAGGCAGGCCACGATGTTGGGGTGGCGCAGGACCGTCGCGGCGAGGGCCTCGCGCCGGAATCGCTGGGCGAGATCGGGGTCGGCACCGACTTCGGGACGCAACAGCTTCACGGCCACGTCCCGCTCCAGGCGCGTGTCGGTCGCACGGTGCACGGTCGCCATCCCGCCCCGCCCGATCACCGGGCCAAGGCGGTAGCGGCCGGCGATCAGACGCTCTATCGGCTCGACCATGGGTCGGGAGGATAGCCCCTCATCAGGGGTTCCGCCCCCCGCGGCCGGTGGTGGGGTCGCTATGCTGCGCGCGGGCGACCGGGCAGCTGCCCACCGGTCATACGACGACAGGGAGGACTGACATGCGGAACATCGCCATGCGCCTGGGGCTCCTCGGCGTCATCGGAGTCGGCGCCCTCGTCGCGCGTCCGTTCCTGAGCGGGAACGTCGGCGATCTCAATGTCGGTGATTGCTTCGATGAACCGACCATCGGCCAGACCGTCGAAGACGTCCAGCACCATCCTTGTACGGACGCGCATACGGGCGAAGTGGTCTTCCTCCACGACCTGCCCGATGCGAAGGACGTCGTCTACCCGTCCGACACCGAGTTCGCGACCCGCATCGACGCCCTGTGCGTACCCGCGTTCGACGCGTACACCGGCCTCGATTTCCAGTCGGACCCGACCTGGACGATGGGCTACTTCACGCCCACCAGCGAAGGCTGGGCCGGCGGTGATCGCGGGGTGACCTGTTACGCGGCGCGCATCGACAGCAAGCCGACGACCACCAGCATCAAGGCCGGCGGCTAGCCGTTCGAGCGCGAGATCCGTTCGCCGGGCAACGTGGTCGGCCGAGCGCGCACGGCGTCGTTCGCTCGGGGCGCGTGACGGGCATCGGGGCGAACGCCTGGGCGCGGTCCGGCCCCTGGACCCTGCCGTGACAGCTGCGGGCGGCCGCGATCGGGTCCGTTCGTCGTGGGCGGGCGGCCGCGCTCGTCGGTGGGTCGGTTCCGGACGTCGCCCGGTCGGCTGAGACCGTCGGTCGGTCGTCCGCGGCCCTGATCGGCCGGGCGAAAGCCGCCCTGACCGCGAGGGTCCATGGTGCGTGCGTCGGGTCGTTGCCCGGCGTTCGGCCTGGCGTTGCCGATCCCCTGCCCCGGTCGCGCGCCGGAGCCAGCCGGCCGTGCGCCCGAGCCAGCAGGCCGTGCGCCCGATCCGGCCGGCCGTGCGCCCGAACCGGCCGGTCGCGGTCGACCCGCGGAGTGGGTCGGCGCGGCGTACCCGCCCCCGGCGCGAGGCGCTCCGATGCGTGATGTCGCCGCGCGAGGTCGGGGTTCCGGACGGCTGCGGCCCAGACCGCCCCGCAGGATGGCCTCGGGTCGGATGGAGCGGTCGGGCTGGAAGCCCTCGACGACCACCTGCGGGATCCGGG
>JANOTJ010000421.1:0-3093 GCA_031416295.1 Chloroflexota bacterium | reverse complement strand
CCGGTTTCGAGGCGTCGCGCGAGCAGCCGGTTCGAGGAAATCCCTGCAAACAAGGCAACCCAGGGGCGTAGCTCAATTGGTAGAGCACCGGTCTCCAAAACCGGGGGTTGCAGGTTCGAGTCCTGCCGCCCCTGCTGGCTTTTACAGGCGCAATCCCTTATGTAAAGAGGGATTGCGCCTGTTTCTGTTGGTGGGTGTATTTCCGCTGCCGTCCGCTGGAATCCGCTGCTTTCTGGACCACAACTGGACCGCAGAAGCAGCGAAACCACCGCCCCAGAAACGGTGCCGTCCGCTGGTAGCGACTCAGGCGCAAGCAATCGTGTTCTGCCCGGAGTGCTGGCAGCGGGAGTTCGGTAGTTTCCGGTAGGAGGATGCCGACTAGCCAAGTACCTGCTCGTATCCATAGCACCGAGTGGGCGAATCGCCGCCATTGTCGCTGTCTACTTCGTCCCTTCTATCGTCGGGTTCCAACGGCGGGTGCCGAACGCCGGGTCGGTGGCAGTCATCACCTTGCTGCTCGGCTGGACGCTGGTCGGTTGGGCCGTCGCGATAGCGATGGCCGTGCGTAGCGTGCCGGTGACCGAAGCCGCGCAGGAAGCATCCCCGGTTCACGCGGCGACCCCGGCCCGTCCGGTTGGGTCGGGCCTAGCTACGGAGATCGAACAACTCGCGCAGCTGCACCAAGACGGGGTCTTGAGCGATGACGAGTTCACTGCCGCGAAGTTGGCGCTATCCGCCGGTAGCGCCGACACCTCCGAGGCGCTTGGAAGGCGTTACAGGGAGTGCTACTTGTAACGGGCAGGCATCGGGCGGATAATGGGCCCCATGAGGCACGCCCTGACCCTCGCCGTCGCTCTCACGGCCATGTTCGTGTCGTCGGCTGCGGCCGCGGTGCGCGTCACTAAACCCCTGTCCAATGTCCGACGCGATTGATCTCCTCCGCGATCTCGTCCGCATCAACTCAGTCAATCCGGCCCTCGTGCCGGGGGCGGCGGGCGAGGCCGAGATCGCCGGCTTCTGCGCCGGCTGGCTCGCGTCGCGTGGCTTCGAGGTGCACCGCCACGAGGCCACGCCCGGGCGGCCCAGCATCGTCGGCATCGCCCGCGGCTCGGGCGGCGGCCAGACGCTCATGCTCAACGGTCATACCGACACGGTGACGATCGCCGGCTACGACGGCGACGCGCTCGACCCGAGGATCGCCGACGGACGCGTCTGGGGCCGCGGCAGCGGCGACATGAAGGCCGGCGTTGCGGCCATGATGGTGGCTGCCCACCGCGCCCACGGGCGGAAGCTTCGCGGCGATATCCTCGTCGCCTGTGTTGCGGACGAGGAGAATGCGAGCCTCGGTTCGGTAGAGGTGGCGCGACACTACCGGCCCGACGCCGTCATCGTCACGGAGCCGACCGATCTCGAGCTGATTGTGACCCATAAGGGCTTCGTCTGGTTCGACGTCACCGTCGAGGGCCGCGCGGCGCATGGCTCCCGGCCCGACGAAGGCGTCGACGCCATCGCCAAGGCCGGGCGCTTCCTCACCGCGCTCGACGATCACGCCAAGGCGCTGCTCGACCGCACGCCCTATCCCCGCCTCGGCACTGGCTCGATCCACGCCTCGATCATTCGGGGCGGCGAGGAGATGTCGAGCTATCCGGCCCGCTGCACCATCCGCATCGAGCGCCGCACCATTCCAGGCGAGACGCCGGCGACGGTCCTGGCCGAGCTCGATGCGCTCATTGCCCGATGCAGAGCGGCCGATCCGCTCCTCAAGGCCTCGTTGGTGCAAGGCCTGACCCGCAACCCGCTCGTCGATGCGGGGCCGTCGGAAATCGTCAGTGTCGTCGAGGAGAGAGCCGCGGCGCGGCTCGGGCACACGCCGAGGAGCGTCGGCACCGCCGGCTGGACCGACAGCGCGCTCTTCAACGCGCTCGGCATCCCCTCTCTTCTGTTCGGCCACGTCGGCGGCGGCTTCCATTCGGCGGCAGAGTGGGCCGATATCGCCAGCGTCGAGGCGCTGACCGATATCCTGACCGAGACCGCTGCCAGCTTCTGCCGGTAGTGTGACCGGCCGCCGCCGATTGACGGATTGGCCGTCGGCCCGCCATGGTCGTCGAGCACATCGCCGGTACTGTCTGCCCGGTGTGCTGGCAGCGGGAGTTCCGCGGTACGGTGTTCGTCGTGGCAGCGCTCAGGCGAAGCGGTCGATCAGGCAGTCCGTCCAGCCGACGTTGACGAACCCGAGTCGCGTGAGAATCGGCCGCGACATGCTTTCGGCTCCTACCGTGAGGGCAGGGGTGCCGCGGTCGACGGCCGCATCCCAGCGCGCCCGCACAAGCGCCCGGTATGCGCCACGGCCGCGCATGTCCTCTCGGGTCGACCCGCCTACAAGGAACACGCAGTTCGCTCCGTAGATCGACGCCGCAGTGGCGACGATCTGCCCATCGAGGATCGCGACGAAGGTCTGGTAGTGGGGCCAGCTCGTCTCGAACCCCCACAACAGCTCCTCCTGCTTCTCAAACGCGCGTCTATCGTCGTCGCTCTCCTGGAACGCGTCAAACGCAACGCGGCTTGCCACCGAGAACTCATCGAACGTCTCGACCGGACGGGCGATGACTTGGGGCGGGCCCGGTTCGGGCGGCTCGACGAGGACGAGCGACGCCCGCCGCGGCTCGAACGGGGGTTCGTCGTAGGGCACCATCCCGAACTCGGCGAGCCGGTCGACGAGCCGAGGTGGCGAAGCGGCCTCAGGAACGCTCCACGCACTCTTGCGCAGACCGTGCGTCGACAGGATCTCTCGCGCCTCGGCGACTACTCGCTCGACGTCGTCCTCCTCGACCGACCGCACACCGACTAGGCCGGATGACAACCCCACAAACCACCCGACCACGAACCCCTCGCGGCGCACCTGCTGATACGGATGCTGCGGCGGCGTATCAGGCAGGTCACTCGCCGGGAACAGAGCGGCGACCCTGACCGCCTCGGAAATCTCCATCGGTGAATCCTTAACCAGCCACACCCCCGGCGTCAACCTGCGACCAGATCGTCTCACGCCGTCCTGTGGACGCTGCAGCACGGCACCTCACCCCGTGTATCGCCCGG
>JANOTJ010000420.1:0-4686 GCA_031416295.1 Chloroflexota bacterium | reverse complement strand
AGGGCTACTTCGTCGCCTCCGGGGTCGCCGAGCAACTCGCCGACGAGGGATACACGGTCGAGCTCGTGACTCCCTTCGACGTCGTCGCCCCCGTCACGGACGAAACACTCGAAGGCCCGCTACTGCGCCGCCGCCTCCACGCTGCCGGGATCAAGATGCGCCGGAATGTCACGGTGACCGCGATCGGGCTCGGCCTCGTCTCATGCGAGAGCGAGTTCGATGAGGTACTCGAACTGGAGGCGGATGCCGTCGTTCTCGTCACCCAGAGGCAGTCAGACGATGCGCTCTACCATGCGCTCCGTGCCGACCCACGACTCGCTGACGAGGGAGTCGAGGCGGTCTACCGGATCGGTGACTGTGTCGCGCCGCGCATGATCGCCGAGTGCATTTTCGACGGGCACCGCCTCGGGCGCGAGATCGACTCGGCCCACCCGGGCGTGCCGCTTCCGTACAAGCGGGAGCGGATGCTCGTCACCGGCCGCAGCATCCCCTGACCCACAAAGCGACCTGGACAGGCCTTTCAGCCTGGATCCCGGCTCAGTGCTCCGCGTCCAGCGCGTCGTTCACGAGCTGGTCGGCAAGCTTGTTGTGCGCGCGGCGCACGGCCGTGTAGCGCACCTCACCAACGGCCCGGGCGAGCCGCGCGGCCTCGATACTGAGCTCGCGAAGCGCCGCGTTCTTGATCTTGTACTCGCCGCGCATCTGTTTCACCATCAGCTCCGAGTCGGACACGACCTCGACCTCTTTGATTCCGAGCTCAGCAGCCCGACGCAGGCCGTTCAACAAAGCCGTGTACTCGGCCACGTTGTTCGTCTGGACCCCGAGGTAGTCGGAGATCGAGGCATCCGGCTGCGCTCGTGGATCACGGGCGTCGGGCCGGCGCAGGTCGTACAGGGCCGCGCCCAGTGACGCCGGCCCAGGATTGCCGCGGGCCGCGCCATCGGTCCGGATCAGGAACCCGAGCGGTCGCCCGGCCGTGCGATCGCCGCCCGCGGCCGTGCGAGCGCCGCCCGCGGCCGTGCGATCGCCGCCGGCGGTCGTGCCATCGAGCGCAGGATCCGGCGCCCCGTCCAGGTCACCGAACAACGTCCCGCTCAGCCTCGTCGCCCCCCGATGGCCGAGCTGACTTCAAGGATCGCCTGGGTGATGTGGATGCCCCGAGGGCAGGCGTCCGTGCAGTTGAAGATCGTCCGACAGCGCCACACCCCGTCGGCGTCGGACAGGAACTCGAGACGCTCGTCGCCGCCGTCGTCGCGCGAGTCGAAGATGAATCGATGGGCGTTGACGATGGCCGCCGGTCCCACGTACTCGGGCTGCGCCCAGAACGACGGGCACGAAGAGGTGCACGCGGCGCACAGGATGCACTTGGTCGTGTCGTCGTAGCGCGCCCGATCGGCCGGCGACTGGAGGCGCTCCCGCTCCGGCGCGGGTTCGTCGTTCATGAGGTACGGCTGGACGCTCTTGAACTTGTCGAAGAAGTCGTCCATGTCCACGACGAGGTCCTTGATGACCGGCAGACCAGGCAGCGGCGCGACGGTGATGCGTCGTTTGCCGAGTTGCTCCACGCGCAGCTTGCAAGCCAGCCGGTTGCGCCCGTTGATGAGCATCGCGTCCGACCCGCATACGCCGTGGGCGCACGAGCGGCGGAAGGTCAACGACCCGTCCTGCTCGTACTTCACGCGGTGGAGCAGGTCCAGGACGCGGTCCATCCTGGGATCGCACTCGACGAGGTAGGCCTCCCAGTGCGGCTTCTCGTCGCGCTCTGGGTCGAAGCGGAGGATGCGGAGATCGACCTGCATTGGCTCAGTACACCCGCGGCTTCGGTTCGAACCTGGTGATGGTCACGGGCTTGTAGGTGAGCTGCGGCCCGCCCTCGGCGCGGGTGGCCAGGGTGTGCGCCAGGAACGTCACGTCATCACGATCCGGGTAATCCTCGCGGGCATGGGCGCCGCGGCTCTCCTTGCGGGCGAGCGCCGAGGCGACCGTGGTCTCGGCACAGTCGAGCAGGTAGCCGAGTTCGCGAGCCTCCAGGAGGTCCGTATTGAAGACGCGGCCCTTGTCCGTGATGCCGACCTTCGCGTAGCGAGCCTTGAGCTCGCGCACCCTGGTCCGAGCGGCGGTGAGCAACGCCTCGTCTCGATAGACCCCCACGTTGTCCATCATCACGTCGGCCAGTTGTTCGCGGATGCGCGGCACTGACTCTCGACCGGTGGAGTCCCGGAGGCCCTCGATCTCGGCCCGGACCGGCTCCTCCACATCGTCGGCGACCTCGGGCATGCCGACGCCCTTGATGTCCTCGATCATCTGGCGCCCTGCCCGCCGGCCGAACACGAGCAGGTCCACGAGCGAATTCGTCCCCAGCCGGTTGGCCCCGTGGACGGACACGGAGGCCGTCTCGCCGGCCGCGTAGAGCCCGGGCACGATGGTCCCGGCCGCGTCCCGGGTGACCCTCGTCAGCACGTCCGTGGGGATGCCGCCCATCGCGTAATGCGCCGTCGGCTGGATCGGGATGGGCTCGGTGATCGGCTCGATGCCCTGGTAGACCCTGACGAAGTCCGTGATGTCAGGCAGTTTTTCCTCGATGACCTTGCGCCCCAGGTGACGGACGTCGAGATACACGAAGTCCTTGCCACCGATGCCGCGGCCGGCCCGGACCTCCTGGTAGATGGCGCGGCTGACCATGTCCCGGGGCGCGAGGTCCTTCATGGTCGGGGCGTAGCGCTCCATGAACCGCTCGCCTTCCCCATTGAGCAGGATGCCGCCCTCGCCCCGCGCCGCCTCAGACAGAAGGATGCCGATCCCCACGATCCCGGTCGGATGGAACTGGTAGAACTCCATGTCCTGCATCGGGACGCCATGGCGGTAGGCCAGCGACACCCCATCGCCGGTCAGCGACCAGGCGTTGGAGGTGATCCGGAACATCCGGCCGAAGCCGCCCGTGGCGAGCATCACGGCCTTGGCCCCGATGGTGTGCAGCGACCCGTCGGCGATCCGGTAGGCCACCACCCCGACGGCCCGGCCGCCGTCGCCGAGATCGCCACCCTCCGAGAGCAGATCCACGACGTGGTACTCGTCGTAGAACTTGACCCCGTGTTTGATGGCCTGCTGGTAGAGCGTCTGCAGGATCATGTGCCCGGTCCGGTCGGCGGCGAAGCACGCCCGGCGGACGGGCGCCTCGCCGTAGTTGCGGGTATGACCGCCGAAGCGGCGCTGGTCGATCTTGCCCTCGGGCGTGCGGTTGAACGGCAGGCCCATGTGCTCGAGCTCGATGACCGTCTCGATGGCCTCGCGGGCCAGGATCTCCGCGGCATCCTGGTCGACGAGATAGTCGCCGCCCTTGATCGTGTCGTACATGTGCCACTCCCAGTGGTCCTCCTCGAGGTTGCCGAGAGCGGCACATACGCCGCCCTGGGCGGCGCCAGTGTGGGAGCGCGTCGGATAGAGCTTGGTCAGGACAGCGGCATCGACACCCGCCTTGGCGAGCTCGACGGCGGCCCACAGGCCGGCGCCCCCGGCCCCGACGATGAGGGCGTCGTGCTGGATGCGCATCAGCCGGCCGGGACGACGTTGGGCAACGTGACCACGACGTACGTGCCGATGACGAGCAGGAACAGGGCCAGACCATACAGGCCATAGCGCAGTGCGGCAGCGGGCCGGCCGCCAAAGACGTCGCCGATCACAACGCGCATGCCCATGAAGGCGTGGAAGAGGACAAGCATCAGCATCGACCAGTCGAAGACTCGCCAGAACGTACTGCTCCAGCGGAACTCGGCGATCCACGAGGCGGTCTGCTCGGACGGGTCGTACAGGACGTGCAGGATGAGGTAGTGAGTCAGCACCAGCACGAAGAGGCCGATGCCCGACAGGCGCATGCCGTACCAGACTGCGGTCTCGAAGCGGTCACCCTGGGGCTTGACCCGACCCGACCGTCCGTAGCGCCCGCTCACGTCGCGGCCCAGCCCATCGAGCGCGCGAACTGGCCGTAGATCACCCAGGTGACGGGGATGCCGACCAGGGCGAAGACGACCCAGTTCAGGTACCACAGCTCGCGGTGGTAGCGGGTCGTGCGCGGCCAGAAGTCCATGATGATGATGCGCAGGCCGTTCAGGGCGTGATACAGCACGGCGGCACCCAGGAGCCATTCCGCGATGATCCCGGGCGGGGTCGAGTACACGAACAACAGGCTGTCGTAGACGTCCGGGGCCACGCCGACCAGGAAGATGTCGATGACGTGCAGGATGACGAAGAGCCAGATGGCCACGCCGGAGAGGCGATGGAATGCCCACGCGAGCATCCCTTCGCCCCCGCGATAGCGAACCAGCATGAAACCTCCGATGTCGTCGTTGGGCCAGCCGGCTCGGGCGGTCAGGCGATGGAGACGGGCGCGGGGGCGGCGTCGGCGCCCGCGGCCAGTCGATCGATGATGGCGTCGGCGAACTGCGCGGTCCCGGCGGGACCGCCCAGGTCGTAGGTCGTGGCACGTCCCTCGGCGATGACCTCGCGCACGGCCGTCTCGACGCGGTCGGCGGCATCGGGATGGCCGAGGTGTCGGAGCATCAGCGCCCCGCTCAGGATCATCGCCGTCGGATTGGCCTTGTTCAGCCCGGCGTACTTGGGCGCCGAGCCGTGCACGGGCTCGAAGACGGCGGCCTCCGTGCCGATGTTCGCACCCGGCGCGACTCCGAG
>JANOTJ010000419.1:0-7221 GCA_031416295.1 Chloroflexota bacterium | reverse complement strand
CTCGGTACGGCTTCCGCGGGCCAGCGATCCTCTCGGCTGAGCCAGGAATGACCGGCACGCCCGGACCGGTGGACTCCGCGTGATGACCGTTTCGTCGATCGCCGCCGGTGCCGTCAATCGGCCCGCTGTCGCCTACGTCGGTGAGCGCCGCGCGACGGCCCGATCACTGGGTGCCCGCCTCGCCGACGACCTGCACGATCCCGAAGCCCTGGCCGCCGCGCTGCGCGTCGGCCTCGAGGGCCTCGGAGATCCGGCGTACAGGGACGGCCAGCGCCTCGTGGCTCCAGGGCTCGGCGCCATCCACGGCGTTCGCTCGCCCCTGCTGGCCGCGCTGTCGCGCGGCTTTCGCGCGGCCACGCGCCGAGATCGGGCCACGTCCCTGCTGTTCGTCGCCGATCGGCTGCTCCGCGAGGAGCATCTGGAGGCCCACTGGATCGCCTTCGGGATCCTGGAGCGGACACTCCCCGGAGAGCCGGAACGGACCTGGCAACTCCTCCGTCGGGCGGCCCGCAGCGCGGGCGACTGGATCACCGTGGACAGCCTCGCCCGTCCGTACGCGACCGGCGTCGCGCTCGAGCCGTACCGCTGGTCGGAGCTCGAGCAACTGGTGTACTCGCCGTCGCGCTGGGAGCGCCGCCTCGTCGGGTCGACGATCGCCACGATCACCCACGGCGCCCGCGCTCGCGGCCTCGGCCCGGACATCGTCGCCCGGGCCCTGCCCATCCTCGGCCAGCTCATGGGCGATTCCGAACCCGACGTCCAGAAGGCCCTCTCGTGGGCCTACCGATCGCTGGCCGCCATGGATCTGGCGGAGGTGACCGCAGCCGTGCGCGGCGAGGCGGACAGCGCCGCCCGAAGTGACGACGGTCACCGTGCCTGGGTGATCCGTGACACCCTCAGCAAGCTCGACTCGACCGAGGCCGAGTCGCTGCGTGCCCGCCTCACCGGGATCCGCAAGCGCCACGATGCGCCAGCGACCTCCGACGCCGCGGCCACGGTCGCTGCGTTCGGCGGCCTGCCGGACCCCGCCGCCCATCCCGAACCGCCCCTCATCTGATCGCCACCAGGAGTAGCCGAACGTGACCGACAACCTGGGCGACGTCCGAGCCATCCGGATCGAAGACGAGATGCGCGTCTCGTACCTCGATTACGCGATGAGCGTCATCGTCTCGCGCGCCCTGCCCGACGTCCGTGACGGCCTGAAGCCCGTCCATCGCCGGATCCTGTACACGATGGGCGAGATGGGCCTGTCCGCCACGAGCTCCTATCGCAAGTGCGCGGCCATCGTCGGCGAGGTGATGGGCAAGTACCACCCGCACGGCGACGTGGCCCTGTACGACGCGCTCGTCCGCCTCGCCCAGGACTTCTCGATGCGCTACCCGCTCGTTGATGGCCAGGGCAACTTCGGGTCGGTGGACGGCGACTCCGCCGCGGCGATGCGCTACACGGAGGCGCGCCTGACCGGCATCGCCGCCGAGATGCTCGCCGACATCGACCGGGACACCGTCGACTACGTGGACAACTACGACGGCACCCAGAAGCAGCCGACCGTCCTGCCGGCCAAGCTGCCGAACCTGCTCATCAACGGCTCCAGTGGCATCGCGGTGGGCATGGCCACCAACATCCCGCCCCATCACCTGGGTGAGATCTGCGACGCGATCACAGCGCTCATCGAGGACCCCGAGCTCACCTCCGACGACCTGTGCAAGTTCGTGCTCGGTCCGGACTTCCCGACCGGCGGCACGATCTTCCGCTTCGAGAAGCAGCGCAACGCGCTCAGCGGCGAATGGGAGACGGTCGACGCCATCCGCCAGATGTACGCCCACGGCCGGGGTCGCGTGGTCATGCGCGCGCAGGTCGCCTTCGAGGAAGCGCCGCGCGGCGACCGCACCGCGATCATCGTCACCGAGCTGCCCTACCAGGTGAACAAGGCGACCCTGCTCGAGAAGATGGCCGACCTCGTCAAGGACAAGCGCATCGAGGGCATCAGCGATCTGCGCGATGAGTCCGATCGCGACGGGATGCGCATCTACATCGAGATCAAGCGCGACGCGAACCCGCACAAGGTGCTGAACAACCTGTTCAAGCACACGCCGATGCAGCTCACCTTCAACATGAACATGCTCGCCCTCGTCGACGGCCAGCCCCAGACCTTGCCCCTGCGCAGCGTCCTCGAGCACTACATCGAGCATCGCCGCGAGATCGTCCGCCGGCGCACCGAGTACGACCTCCAGAAGGCGCGGGCCAGGGCGCACATCCTCGAGGGCCTCAAGATCGCCCTCGACAACCTCGATGCGGTCATCCGCACGATCCGTGAGTCGAACGACGTCGAGATCGCTCGAACGAACCTCATGGCCCGCTTCGATCTGACCGAGATCCAGGCCCAGGCCATCCTGGACATGCGGCTGGCCCGCCTGGCCGCCCTCGAGCGCAAGAAGATCGAGGACGAGTACCTCGCGATCATCCAGACCATCGCCGAGCTCGAGGACATCCTGGGCAATCCGGCCCGGGTCCTCTCGATCATCAAGGACGAGCTGAGCGAGCTGAAGCGCAAGTACGCGGGCGAGCGCCGGACCCGGGTCGCCGACGACGCCAGTCGCGAGATGACCGACGAGGACCTCATCGCCGACGAGGACGTCGTGGTGACCATCTCCGGCCGCGGCTACATCAAGCGCCAGCCGGTGGACACCTACCGTCGCCAGCACCGCGGCGGCAAGGGCATCATCGGCCACGTCACCCGCGAGGAAGACGCGGTCGAGCACCTGCTCGTGGCCAACACCCATCACTGGGCGCTGTTCTTCACCAACCGCGGACGGGTCTTCAGCGCCAAGGTTCACGCCGTCCCGGACGCCAGCCGCCAGGCCAAGGGCATCCCGATCATCAACCTGCCCGGCGTCCAGGTCGAGTCGGGCGAAGTGCCCCTCGCCACGATCATGCTCAAGGACTTCACGCCCGGGTCGTATCTCGTCCTGGCGACTCGCAAGGGCATCATCAAGAAGACGCCGCTCGAGCAGTTCGAGCGCGTCCGTTCGTCGGGCATCCGGGCGATCACCATCGCCGACGACGACGAGCTCGCCTGGGTCGATGTGTCCACCGGGCACGACGACGTGATCATCGCGACGGCCAAGGGCAAGCTCGCGCGCTTCGAGGAATCGGAGGTCAGGGCGATGGGCCGCGATGCCGCGGGCGTCATCGGGATCCGGCTCGCCCGGCAGGCCGACGCGGTCGTGGGCATGAGCGTGGTCGAGCCCGATGCGGATCTGCTCGTCCTGACCGAGACCGGCTATGGCAAGCGCGTGCCACTGACCGAGTTCCGGCGCAAGCATCGCGGCGGCCAAGGCGTCGGGCTCATCTCGCTCGAGGGCCGCAAGACCGGCGATGTCGCCGCCGTCCAGCAGGTCACCGATGCCGACGAGGAGCTGCTGCTCATCAGCGCCGGTGGCCAGGTCATCCGGACCGAGACGAACTCCATCAACCGCTATTCGTCCGGTGCGCGGGGCGTCATCGTGATGCGCCTCGCGGAGGGCGACCGGGTGGTGGCCATCGCCGCGTTCCGGGCCGGACTTGCGGACCGGGGCCTCATCGGCGACGATGGCGCCCCCGCAACGGACGAACCCCTCCAGACAGACCCGAGCGGCGGCGCGTGAACCGGTCCGGCGGCCGGTGACGGTCTTCGGCCAACGGGAGGCGGCGTCCTTGTACGCAGACCAGTTCGAGATCTACCACGGCAACGCCAACCCGGTGCTGGCGGCCAAGATCGCGCGCTATCTCGGCTCGGAACCGGGCAAGGCCGAGGTCTTCCAGTTCGCCAACGAGAACATCTTCGTCAAGATCCTGGACAACGTCCGCGAGAAGGACGTCTTCCTGGTGCAGCCGACGTCGCACCCGGTCAATCAGTCGATCATGGAATTGCTGATCATGATCGACGCCTTCAAGCGGGCGTCGGCCGGGCGAATCACGGCGGTCGTCCCGTTCTACGCGTACGGCCGCTCGGACAAGAAGGACCAGCCGCGGGTGCCCATCACGGCCCGCCTCATCGCCGACATGATCACGGTCGCGGGCGCCGACCGGGTGCTCACGATGGACCTCCACCAGGGCCAGATCCAAGGATTCTTCAACATCCCGGTCGATGAGTTGACGGCCGTCCACCTGCTCTCGAACTACTTCATCCACAAGCAGCTCGAGGACGTGGTCGTGGTCACCGACCTCGGCTTCGCCAAGCGCGCTCGGGCCTTCGCGGAGATCCTCAACGCGCCCCTGGCGATCATCGAGAAGCGCCGGATCGGCAACCTCGATCGGGCCGAGCTCATGAACGTCATCGGCGACGTGCGCGGCAAGCGCGCGATCATCGTGGACGACGAGATCGATACGGGCGGCACGCTCATCGAGATCGTCCGGGCGCTCGAACGCGAAGGCGTGACCGAGATGTACGCCTGCGCCACCCACGGCGTCCTGTCCGATCCAGCCATCGAGCGCATCCGGGACAGCGCCCTGCGCGAGGTGGTGATCACGGACTCCATCCCGTTGCCCGCGTCCAAGCGCCTCGCCAAGCTCGTCGTGCTGTCCGTGGCGCCGCTCATCGGCGAGGCCATCCGGCGCATCCATCGCGGCGAGTCGGTGGGGGCCCTGTTCAGCAGCGAGGTCTCGTTCACCCAGGAGATGCTCCTGTGGGAGGATGGCGCCGACGGTCCGACCAGGGACATGCGCGGCGGGGGACCGGAACTCGGGGACAAGCCTTCAGCGTCGGCCATGGCAGCCGCCACGACGGGCGACCGATGACCCTCAAGCTGCACCGACCGGACGGCGAGGGCGGCCTCGAGCCGCGCCCGGTGACGGACCAGGACTGGCACAACCAGCTGCGCTCCCCGCGCTGGGGCAGTGGCCTCAAGGGCGGACGCCTGCCGGCGCTCAAGAACCCGGAGATGAACCCGACGTCGCGGTTGCGCTCCGTGCTCTTCTGGCTGACCCTCGGCGCGGCCACGTTCGGCATCCTCGTCGTGGGCTACGGCAGCGGCTTCTGGGAATTCTCGGTCCGCTGAGGGACGTTCCGACACGACGCTCGAGCGGGACCTTGAGGACCGGGCGACCGCGTGCGGGTCACCAGGCGGTCTGACCCTATACTCACCGTCCCATGCGATTCCTATCCCGTTTCGTCGACTCGAACGACCGCGAGGTCCGACGACTCCAGCCCCTGGTCGATTCCACCAATGCTCTCGAGGAGGAGATCGAAGGCCTCTCCGATGACGCGATCCGCGCGCAGTTCGCCGAGATCCGGGACGAGATCCGCGAGGTCGCGAAGACCGACGAACCCTCCGACGACGAGCTCCACCACCCGGACCTGGAGCGACGACGCGAGCTGAAGCGGGCCCGTCGCAGGGCCGAGAACGAGCGCCTTCAGAACGCCCTCGACGAGGTCCTTCCGGAGGTCCTCGCGATGACCCGCGAGGCCATGAAGCGAACGATCGGGATGCGCCCGTTCGACGTGCAACTGATGGGCGCGGCCGTCCTCCACCAGGGCAAGATCTCCGAGATGAAGACCGGCGAGGGCAAGACCCTCATCGGCCCGATGGCCTCGATCCCGAACTCCCTGACCGGCCGCGGCGTGCATATCGTCACGGTCAACGACTACCTCGCGAGGCGTGACCCGCAGTGGATGGGCCCGGTCTTCCATTTCCTCGGGATCAGCCTCGGGATGATCACCCACGACGCGTCGTTCGTCTTCGAGCCAGGCCATCCCACGAGCGACGAACGGCTCATCAACCTGCGACCGGTCAGTCGCCGCGAGGCCTACGCCGCGGACGTCACGTACGGCACGAACAACGAGTTCGGCTTCGATTACCTGCGCGACAACATGGTCCTGGACCTCGAGCAGCGGGTCCAGCGGGAGCGCAGCTTCGCGATCGTCGACGAAGTGGACAACATCCTCATCGATGAGGCGCGCACGCCCCTGATCATCTCCGGGCAGGCCGAGGAATCGGGCGACCTGTACTTCACCTTCGCCCGACTCGTGCCGCGCCTCAAGGAGCGACCAGAGGGCGAGGAGGAGGGCGGCGACTACTTCATCGACCTCAAGGACAAGGCCGTCTCCTCGACCGAGGAGGGCGTCGAGAAGATGGAGGGCTGGCTCGGCGTCGAGAACATGTACGACGCCGACCCACGGCTGGCCCGCCACTTCGAGCAGGCCCTGCGCGCCCACGCGCTGTACAAGCGCGACAAGGACTACATCGTCAAGGAAGGTGAGATCGTCATCGTCGATGAGTTCACCGGGCGCCAGATGCCGGGTCGCCGCTGGAGCGAGGGCCTGCACCAGGCCATCGAGGCCAAGGAGGGCCTGCGCGTCCAGCGCGAGAGCGTGACCCTGGCCACGATCACCTTCCAGAACTACTTCCGCCTGTACGACAAGCTGTCCGGCATGACCGGCACGGCGATGACCGAGGCCGAGGAGTTCTTCAAGATCTACAAGCTCGAGGTGGTGGCCATCCCCACCCACCGCGACATGATCCGCGAGGACTCGGCAGACCTCGTGTTCCGCGACGAGAAGGCGAAGTTCAACGCGCTCATCGATGAGATCGTCGAGATGCAGGAAGCGGGTCGACCGGTCCTCGTGGGCACGGTCACCGTGGAGAAATCCGAGATCCTCTCGACCCTGCTCAAGCGTCGTGGCATCAAGCACGAGACGCTCAACGCCAAGTTCCACGAGAAGGAATCGGGCATCGTCGCCCAGGCCGGGCGGTCGAGCGCGATCACCATCGCCACGAACATGGCCGGTCGTGGGACCGACATCCAGCTCGGGGGCAACCCGGCGGGCCTCGCCTCGGACCTGCTCCACCAGCGCGGCCTGAATCCGGCCGAGGTGGACGACGCCACCTCCCTGGCGGCCCTCGCCGAGGCCCGGGCGATCACCGAGGTGGATCACGAGCGCGTGGTCGCCGCCGGTGGCCTGCATATCATCGGCACGGAGCGCCACGACTCGCGGCGGATCGATAACCAGCTGCGCGGCCGGGCCGGCCGCCAGGGCGATCCCGGCTCCTCACGCTTCTACCTGTCCCTCGAGGACGACCTGATGAAGCGCTTCGCCGGCGACCGCGTGACGGGGCTCATGGAGCGCCTCGGGCTGGACGACGACGTGGCCATCGAATCGCGACTCGTGTCGCGCACCATCGAGAGCGCCCAGTCGCGCGTGGAAGGCTTCAACTTCGACATCCGCAAGCGCGTCGTCGA
>JANOTJ010000418.1:0-4226 GCA_031416295.1 Chloroflexota bacterium | reverse complement strand
GGGTTGATCCTGCTGGCGGGCACGATGAGCCTCAACACCATCGTCCTGAACCAGGCCGGCTGGTTCACGAGCTGGTATGTCTTCCAGCAGCCGCTGGGCGTGCTCATCTTCTTCATCGCCGCCACGGCCGAGGCCAACCGCACCCCCTTCGACCTGACCGAGGCCGACTCGGAGATCGTGGCCGGCTTCGCGACCGAGTACTCGGGCATGCGCTTCGGCTTCTTCTTCTTCGCCGAGTACGTGAACGTGTTCGTCATCTCGGCCCTGACCGTGACCCTCTTCTTCGGCGGCTGGAATGCGCCGTTCCCGTGGCCGGATGCATGGCGCCTGGCCATCGAGGTCGATCCGTCCTCGCTCGGGATCGGGCTGCTCTTTGTGATCGGGCTCGTGCCGCTCGTCCTGACCCTCGTGTTCGCCGCTCCGTTCTGGCTGATCAGCTCGCGCATCAAGACCTGGCAGGCGCTCCTCGCCGGTTTCGTGCTGGCCAACCTGTTCCTTGGCGCGGTGGTCTTTGCGTGGGCCTACATCGGCCTGGACTGGGTCGCCGGTGTCCTGTGGTTCCTGGGCAAGACCTACGCCTTCGTGTTCATCTTCGTGTGGATGCGCGGCACCCTGCCCCGGGTGCGCATCGACCAGCTCATGGACTTCGCCTGGAAGTGGCTGCTCCCGGCCGCGCTGCTGAACCTGTTCGTCACCGCCGCGGCCATCGTCGTGGTCAAGAGTTGAGAAGGTCGAACCGATGACCTTCATCCCGGGCATCGGCATCGCCAAGGGCATGGCCCTGACGCTGCGTCGATTCTTCGAGCCCAAGGTCACGGTCATGTACCCCGAGGTGCGCATCGACGTCCCGCACAAGTTCCGGGGACGCCTCCAGCTCCTGTACGACGAGTGGGGCACGCTCAAGTGCGAGACCTGCTTCCAGTGCGCCCAGGCCTGCCCGATCGAGTGCATCGACATGGGCGGCATGGACACGCGCGGTCGCTACCACGTCCACTGGGGCGCCAGCGAGACGTACGGCGAGCGCCGCGAGGAGAGTGCCCTGCGGCGCTCCGGTCGGCCGGTCCCGGATCCCGCCTACCAGCCGTTCGAGCCCGTCGACCTCGCCGTCCTGGACGCCATCCTCGAGGAGTACGACCACGATCCGGCCCGGATGCTGGCCATCCTGGAGGCCACCCAGGACGCCTACGGCTACCTGCCCGTGGCGGCGCTCAAGCAGATCAGCCATCGCACGGGCGCCTGGTACGCGATGATCTACGGCACCGCGAGCTACTACGCGCACCTGCGCTTCGAACCATCGAGTGCGACCGTCCAGGCCGCCGCGGTGGCCGCCCATCGACCGGCCGAGACGACCTACCTCGCCGCCCTCGAGTCGGCCCTCGGCGGGCCCGGGCGACCCGACAGCGCGGCTCGGACCTAGGCATGGTCGAGCTGCTCCACACCCCGTCCGGCTGGCCGACGATCCTCCTTGGCCGGGCGCGTGCCGCGGACCCGACGGACCTCGACGCCGCGGTCGCCGCGGGTGCCTTCCGTGGCCTGCGCACCGCGATCCGCGATCTCGGCGCCACCGCGACCATCGCGACCATGGGCGCGTCGGGCCTGCGCGGGCGGGGCGGTGCCGGCTTTCCGGCCGTGACCAAGTGGCGGACCGCCGTGGACACCGAGGCGCCCCGGCGCTACGTGGTGGCCAACGGGTACGGCGCGGACCCAGCCTCGCACACCGACCGGACGCTCCTCGCGCTCGACCCCTACGCGGTCGTCGAGGGCACGGCCATCGCGGCCTTCGCCGTCGGCGCGGCCGAGGCGTTCATCGCGGTGCGCGCCGAGGACGCAGGCATCATCGCGGGGTTGAACGCGGCCATCGGCGCCGCCACCGACGCGGGCTACCTCGGCCTGGACGTCATGGGCTCGGGCCACGACCTCTCGATCGAGGTGCGCCCGGTGCAGGGCGCCTACATGCTCGGCGAGGAGACCGTCCTGCTCAAGGCCCTGGAGGGCAAGCGCGGCCAGCCCGAGCAGCGCCCGCCACATCCCGCCGCGCGCGGCCTGCACGGCCTGCCCACCGTCGTGCACAACGTCCAGACCCTGGCTGCGGTGGCCTGGATCCTCGCCAACGGGGCTGAGGCCTTCGCCGCGATTGGCGCGCCGGACGCCCCGGGCACCGTGCTCGTGCAGGTCCGCACGCCTTCCGGCCAGGGCATCGCCGAGGTCCCCCTGGGCACCCCGTTGGGCGAGATCCTGGCCCTTGGTGAGGCGCTGCCCACGGGTCGCTCGCTCAAGGCGCTGCTTGTCGGTGGCCCGTCCGGTGGCCTGCTCCCGCCCGATATCCTGGACACGCCCTATACCTTCGAGGCCCTGCGCGCCGCCGGCGCCCACGTGGGCTCGGGTTCCGTGGTCGCCGTGGATGACAGCACCGATCTCGTGGAACTCATCGGGGTACTGACCCGCTTCTGTTCCGCGGAGGCCTGCGGCAAGTCGATCCCGTGCCGCATCGGGACCAAGCGCCTGGCCGAGATCGTGGACCGCCGCGAGCACGGCCTCGCCCGGCCGACCGACCCGGCCCTCGCGACCGACCTTGCCGCGGACATCGTGGCCTCGGCACTGTGCGACCACGAGCGCCTGGCCACGCTCCCGCTCACGAGCGGGATGCGATACTTCGAGTCCGACCTCAGCGACCCACGCCGTCCCGCGCCGGCCCCCATCGAGGCCACCCGATGACCGACCTCCTGGCTCGCCCCGAGCGCCGCTCCAGCCCGACCACGACCCCCGACGGGTCGCCCCCGGGCGGGTCGACGTCGCTCGCCGACGTGCTCATCGAGACGCAGTCGCCGCAGCGCCCGCAGTCCACGCCACGCATCCGCATCGAGGTCGACGGGCGCGTCGTCGAGGGCTTCGAGGGCCAGACCATCCTGGAGGTCTGCCGCGACAACGGGATCGAGATCCCGACCCTGTGCTATGAACCCAAGCTGCCGGGCTTCGGCGCCTGCCGGATGTGCGTCGTCGAGGTCGAGGGCGAGGAGTACCCGCCGATCTCGTGCTCGCGCGTGTGCGAGCCCGAGATGAAGGTCCAGACCCAGACCGAGGCGGTGCGCCGCCTGCGCAGCACCAACCTCGAGCTGATCTTCTCCGACCACAACGCCTACTGCCTGCCGCCCTGCCAGAACAAGTGCCCGAGCCACATCGACATCCCGGGCTTCCTCAAGGCCAACGCCGAGGCCGACTGGCGCGAGAGCACGCGCATCTTCAAGCGGACCATCCCGTTCCCCTCCGTGCTCGGGCGGGTCTGTCCCGCCCCGTGCGAGGATCACTGTCGGCGCGACGAGGTGGACGAGGCGATCGCCATCCGCGATTCGCACCGCTATGCCGGCGACCAGGTCCTGAAGGCGATGCTCGATGACGGCGTCGATCCGCCGGTGCCCTTCGAGCAGCAGGTCAAGAGTGGTCGCCGTGCCGCGGTCATCGGCTCGGGCCCGGCCGGCATGAGCGCCGCCTACTATCTGCTCCTGGCCGGCCACGATGTGACCATCTTCGAGCGCGACCCCGCTCCCGGCGGCCTGCTCCGCTACGGCATCCCGCAGTACCGCCTGCCCAAGGTCGAGGTCCTCGAGGCCGAGTACGAGTCGGTCACGCGCCTGGGCGGCCGGATGGTCTGCAACGCGGGACTGGGCACGGACTTCACCCTCGACGACCTGACCAACCAGGGCTTCGATTCGGTGGTCATCGCCATCGGCTGCTACGACACCAACAAGCTGGGCATCCCGAACGAGGATGCCGACGGCGTGATCGAGGGGCTGGAGTACCTGCGCACCGCGACCCTGGGCCTGCCCTACCCCGACCACGAGGGCAAGCGCGTCGTCGTCATCGGTGGCGGCTTCACGTCCATGGACTGCTCGCGGACCTCTGTCCGCCAGGGCGCCGGCGAGGTCACGCTCGTCTATCGCCGCGACATGAAGGACATGCCCGCGGCCGGGGAGGTCCACGAGGCGATCGAGGAAGGCGTCACCGCCATCTTCCAGGCCGGCCCCGTCCGGGTCATCGTGGACGACGCGGGCAGGGTGACCGGCGTCGAGTTCATCCGGATGGCCCTCGGTGCACCCGACGCCTCGGGTCGGCGCCGCCCGGAACCGGCGCCCGGCACCGAATTCACCATCCCCTGCGATCGGGTCCTGCTGGCCATCGGTCAGGGCCCCGAGCTCGACTGGCTCGAACAGCCCGGCAACGAAGGGCCC
>JANOTJ010000417.1:0-4822 GCA_031416295.1 Chloroflexota bacterium | reverse complement strand
CCGCCGATCTCGATCAGCCCGAATGAGATGAGCCTGGCATCCATCGCGACCTCCCGCGACCATCATCGCTCAGGCAGCAAGGTGTCGGCCCTCACCTCGGCCAGCTCGACCCACTGCGGCAGGGCCACACTATCTGCTCATGGTGGCGCCCTGACGTCTCCGGATTCGCGGGCGTTTGGCGCGGTCCCGCACCGACCCTGCGGCGGCCAGATTCGGCACCCGGGATTCAGCACGCGGTTGACGCGCCGCTTTGTGGTGGCACCAGCTCGATTGGCGCCCGGGAGGTCGCAGGCTGCTCATCGCCCGGGCTGTGGCCGAATGTCAATGCGGCGCCTCGGGTCCGCGAAGCAGACTGCTGTCGGGCGGCGGCGATGATGGCCTGACGAACCATGGTCGCATTCCTTGCTCGACACGATCCCAGTCGCTGTGAATGACCAGAACATCGTCTTCGGTCAGCGCGGCACGTCCCTGCTCGATCACCCACTCGGGGAAGCTCCACGGGGCAGGCCCAGCGGCCTTGAACCGCCACTGGGCCGTTTCGCTGACGGACCGATCCAAGCCGTTGAGCCGAGCCACCTGGCGTTGGCTCAGTCTGACCGACAGCTCGACGAAGCCGGGGTCCTCGCTCAGCTGCGGTTCCGCGGGATGTGCCGTCAGACGGGCTTCCTCGGCGGGGCCGATCAAGATGTCGCCGACATACAAGTACCCACGTCCGACGGGCCCAAGGCCCCAGGTCACGGGTCCACTCTCCACAGCAGCCTCCCCTCGACAAGCAGGCTCACGAGTTCCGGCTTTCGTCCTGCACTCAGGTCCGACGGCGGCGATCGCGCTTGCAGCCTGCCTGCGGTCACCTACCGTCATTATCCACGCGCCTACGACCAGCAGCCAACCTCGGCGACGTCTCCAACGGCCGTGCTCGAGTCGACACGACGCTTCCATGGTGTCAGCGGGACAAGGACACCGGGTCGGAGAGAATGCGCTGCATTGCCTCGACGTAGAGCGCCGAGAGCTTGCTCTCCCAGGCCGCGATCTCCCCAACTTGGTCAAGGGTGATGCCCGAGCCGGGCGGCGCGTCGAGTGCCTTCCGAATGCCCTAGGTGAGACCCTGAAGTACGGCGATGCCCTCCGCCCCGAAAAGGCGAGCGTCGCCTCCCAGATTCGCGGTGCTCTCAATCTGCGTTCGAAGGCGGGCAATCTGCTCAGGCGACTCACCAGCTGTCAGGCCCCGCGCGTACTCTCCTGACGTCAGGAACAGGCGATACGCGGTCCGAAGGCTGTCTGCCTTGAACTCCCGGAGTCGGTCTGCCCTCGCCTGATCCTCGGCTCGTCGCTCAGATTCCCTGGTCAGATGACCTTGCCCGAGCACGCCCCCAAGGCCACCCACGATCCCGCCGACGATCGCGAGCAAGCCTCCCACAACCACGTCAGGCATCGGACTTCACACCCCATACACCTTGAGGATCTCGTCGCCGTAGTGGTTGATGACCTTGACGGCGATCCGACCACTCGCCGGGCGCGGGAAGGCGCGGGAGATGGTCGAGTTCCCTATCGCCCAGGCTTCGTCGGAGATGTCGGCCCTGAGGGCGCGGCGCAGCTTGTCATAGGGGTCGCCGGCGCCGGTGAAGTAGGCGTGGCGGACGAAAAAGGCGTCGCCGTCGTAGTCGGTGTCGAGGAACCAGGCGGCGATGTCGTTGGTGGACGATGAGCGGAGTTGGCCGGTTGTCGGGTCGTAGACGTCGAGGCCACGGATCTCGACCTGGAGCCGGCCCTCCCCTGCCGGGCGGATGTCGATGTCTGGCTCGCGGAAGACCATGAACAGGTTGCCGGTGCCGGTCTTCTTGAGCAGGTCGTCGCCCATCGCGAGATCAGGGTTCATGCGGGCCTGGAGGATCGTGAGGCGGCCGAGGGTGGAGGCCTCCTCCCCCGCCAGCGGATCGAACGCGAAGGCGGACACGACGAGCAGGTCGGGCGAACTGGACCGCTGTGGCCCGTTGGGGTCGCAGTGTCAGCCATAGGGTGCCGGCTCCTCCTTCGCGACCACCGTGTCGTAGAGGCCGTAGTGGGTGAGCCCAGGATGTGAGTCGATGCCTGTGTACGAGAGAGACGCGTCCTCGTAGCGACGGAATGCGAAGACCGCCTGGTTCCTCGCCAGGCGACGACCCTCGCGGACGGGTCGTCCAACGCAGCCTGCGCGATGCGATCCTTGTCGATTTCCATTCGCGCATCATGCGGGCGCGCCAGACGCCATGCTCAGTCGCGCTCGAGCGTTGCGAGGCGGTACAGCTGGCGGGCCCCGTGAAGGCCCTTGAGCTCATGGATCCCGGCGTCCTCGAAGTTCAACCCGGAGCCGTCGAGGAGATCCATGACCGTTGCCGAAACGAGGATCTCGCCGGAGCCGGCGGCGCCCATGATCCGGGCCGCCGTGTGGACGGCGATCCCGCGGACGTCGCCCGCGATCGGCTCGACCTCTCCGGTGTGGACGCCGGCGCGGATCGCGAGGCCAAGGTCCTGGGCCGCATCGCGGATCGCAGCCGCGCCTCGAACTGCGCGCTCGGCCCCGTCGAATTGGGCGAGCACGCCGTCGCCGGTGGTCTTGACGAGTCGTCCCCGATGGCGATCGATCGCCGCCGCGGCCTTGCGATTGTGCTCTCCGACGAGATCACGCCAGCGTGCGGCACCAAGGTCTGAGGCGCGGCGGGTCGAATCGACGATGTCGGTGAAGACGATCGATGCCAGGATTCGTTCGTCCCGGGCGTCCCGCTGCTTCCCATAGGTCCGCATCGCCTCGAAGTCGACCGAAACCCATGGCTCGTCCCCGACCACCCAGGCATCGTGTCCAGGTGGGATCTCGAAGACGTCGCCCGGACCGACCTCGAGTTCCGTGCCGTCGGGCATCTGGACGCGCAGGTGCCCTGAGAGCGTGACCCCCAGGTGATGGTATTGACATGTGTCTGTGCCGGCGATCGGTCGTACGTCCACCGACCAGCGCCAGCCCGGCTCGTAGGTCATCCGGCCGACGACGGTATCGTCAAGCTCGACGATTTCGATCCGACCGTTCGGAATCGTCCTCACGTCGCTTGGTTCACTGAATCGCTGTCGCTGGAGACGCATCTGGCCCTCCATGATCGTTCCTGGGCCCGGCAAGGAGACGTCGGAGTATCAGGTCAACGGTAGGGTTGATCCTCGACCGACCTCGCGCTAGCTGTTGATAGTACGGTCGGGCGCATCGCGTAGAGTGGCCCGCGTGTACGTCCTCGCCCGTTTCAGGCCCGAGAGACCCGCAAGACTCCTCGCTCTGACCGGTGGGCTGTCCTGGATCGTCAAGATCTTGTTGATCTGGGAGAACGGCGGCACCAACACGTTTGGCGGAGCCGTCGGTCTCATGTTCCTGATCGGTACGGTCCTGCTGGCTTCCGCGACCGTGCTCTGGACCTGGCACGCGACGGGTGGCCGATCGCTCCTCATGCGCGCAGGACTGCTGCTCGGTGCACTCATCGTTCTGTTGCTCGCGATCAACCTGCTGAGCCTGGTCGCCTACTTCGTGTTTCCGGGTTCCTGGTTGGCGGGCGAGTTCGGGGTCACCCTCGTGGCTGTCGCGGCGATCATCGCGGCAGCCAGGGTGACCGGCGCGGAGACCTCAAGCGAGAGCTGAGTCGGCCGGCCAACGGGGCTAGTCTCAGTTCGGCGGCAGCCTCCTGGCCGCGCAGTTCGGCGCGAGCGGAACATGCTCCGCGAGAACTGTCCAGACCCTCATCGGCCCTCGGTGTGCGCTACAGGTCCCGCCGACACCGACTGAGCACTCATCCATCTCCTCTCGCCGTCAGGGGTCGCCCCGCGTCTTTGCACGATCCGCTCATCGTCTAGAGCCGTAGTGCCACTGGTTGGTCCGGTCCGTGTCCGTTGCAGCCCGCGTGCGTCGAGATGGGGGCGCCCACGCCCCGAGTGCTACTCCTCCCGGCCTGGCGGCCAGGTCCCCATGATCTGACGGAGGATGGCGAACTCGCCGATGTGGTAGGCGTTGTGGTCGCCGACCACGCGCACTTCGCGCAGGATCGTGTGCCCCGGTGTGTTCGGGATCACTGCCAGAAGATCCGTGGCGGCGTCGGCCACGAGATCGTGGAGGGCCGCGCTGTCGGACCTGAAGCCGTCGATGGTTGCTGCGAACTGTCGGGCATCGCCCTGGCGTCGCGCGCCGGCCAGTACTCCTCGGGCCAGCTGGGCTCGAGGTAGGAGCGGTTCTGGATGTAGTCGAGGATGTCCCATTGCGTGATCCGCAGGTGTTCCAAGAGCTGCCAGGGCGTGTAGGGCACATTGGGCGGAAACGCGTTCATGGCCTCCTCAGGAAAGTCGGCAACGGCTTCATCGAACGGCATCCGCGCGTCGAGCCCATCGACAAGCGCCAGGAGTTGTTCGCGCAGGATGTCGATTTCGATCGCGGTCATCGGGTTCCTCGGTTTGCTGGACTCGTCGGCGTATGGCCTGGCGCTCCTGTGCTGGTTGCCGCCAGGAAGCGCCTTCCACACTGGTTGTCGACAATGCTGCCCTGTCGACCGTCATTCGTCCCAATCGCTGCCCAAGAACCTCGGTGGGCTTGAACGATGTGGTCATGGTGCTCGCTCGTCCGCTTGGGTGGTCGGCGCGGCTGGGGGCCAGAGGAGCGAGGCAATCGACTTGAACTTGTGCACCCCAAGTGCACCCCGTTCGTTCCGCGACTTCGAACCCGGCCTGACCAGCTCACGCTCGACGTCCGCTCTTTGCGCCTCGTAGATCGCGGTGGGAACGAAGTCGCCGTCCATGAGTACGAGGGCCACCGTATCCCATT
>JANOTJ010000416.1:0-5865 GCA_031416295.1 Chloroflexota bacterium | reverse complement strand
CGCCGAGGCCTGGTACGCGGCCGTCGATACGCGCTGGAGCGTCTCGGCGAGCGCCGTCATGCCGGTGCGGACCGCCTCGATATCGGAGCCCTTGAGCGCCTCGCGGATGGACGACACCTGGTTCTCGACCTCGAGCTTGTCCTCGGACGAGACCTTGTCGCCAAGGTCCTTGATGGTGCGCTCGGCCTGGAACGTGAGGGCCTCCGCCTGGTTGCGGGTCTCAACCTCCTCGCGCCGGATCTTGTCCTCCTCGGCGTGCTCCGCGGCGTCCCGGACCATCCCGTCCACGGCGTCCTTGCTGAGCATGGACGAGGCCGTGATGCGGACCTGCTGCTCCTTGCTGGTCGCCCGGTCCTTGGCCTTGACGTCCAGGATGCCGTTGGCATCGATGTCGAAGGTGACCTCGATCTGGGGCACGCCCCGGGGAGCCGGCGGGATGCCATCGAGGATGAACCGACCGAGCGTCTTGTTGTCCGCCGCGAAGTCGCGCTCGCCCTGGAGGACGTGGATCTCGACCTGGTTCTGCGAATCGCTCGCGGTCGAGAAGACCTGCGACTTCGAGGTCGGGATGGTCGTGTTGCGCTCGATGAGCTTGGTCATCACGCCGCCCAGGGTCTCGATGCCGAGCGACAGGGGTGTCACGTCGAGCAGCAGCACGTCCTTGACGTCGCCGGCGAGGACGCCCGCCTGGATGGCCGCGCCGATGGCCACGACCTCGTCGGGGTTGACGCCCTTGTGCGGCTCCTTGCCCCCGAACATGGCCTTGACCGCCTCCACGACGGCCGGCATGCGGGTCATGCCGCCGACGAGGATGACCTCGTCGATGTCACCGGGCTTGAGTCCGGAGTCCTTGAGCGCGGCCTTGACCGGGCCCTCCGTCTTCTTGACCAGATCGGCGACGAGATCCTCCAGCTTGGCCCGGGTCAGCGGGACCACGAGGTGCTTGGGGCCGGTCGCGTCAGCCGTGATGTAGGGCAGGTTGATCTCGGTCGTGGATGTCGACGACAGCTCGATCTTGGCCTTCTCGGCGGCTTCCTTGAGGCGCTGGAGGGCCTGCTGGTCCTTGGCCAGGTCGATGCCCTGGTCCTTCTTGAACTCGATCAGCAGCCAGTCGATGACCCGCTGGTCGAAGTCGTCGCCGCCGAGGTGCGTGTCGCCGTTGGTCGCCTTGACCTCGAAGACGCCTTCGCCGAGCTCCAGGATGGAGATGTCGAACGTGCCGCCACCGAGATCGTAGACGGCGATCTTCTCGTCGCCCTTCTTGTCCAGGCCGTAGGCCAGCGCGGACGCCGTGGGCTCGTTGATGATCCGCCTGACCTCGAGTCCGGCGATCCGCCCGGCGTCCTTGGTCGCCTGGCGCTGGGTGTCGTCGAAGTAGGCCGGGACGGTGATGACCGCCTCGGTGATCTTCTCGCCGAGGTAGGCCTCCGCGTCCGTCTTCAGCTTCTGGAGGATCATCGCGCTGATCTCGGGCGGCGTGTACGTCTTGCCGTCCGCGGTCTTGACCGCGACGCCGTCGGACGCACCGTCCTTCTCCACGCTGTAGGGCACGAATTCGATCGAGCGCTTTACCTCCGGATCGTCCCAGCGACGACCCATGAAGCGCTTGATGGAGTAGATCGTGTTGGCCGGATTGGTCACCGCCTGGCGCTTGGCCAGCTGGCCGACCAGCCGCTCGCCGGTCTTGGTGAAGGCGACCACAGAGGGGATCGTCCGACCGCCCTCTGCGGATGCGATGACGGTCGGCTCGCCGCCCTCCATGACCGCGACGACGGAGTTCGTCGTGCCGAGGTCGATGCCGATGATCTTGCCCATGGCTGCTGTGTGCTCCTCGTTATCGTGCGTTCAGGTTGCGGGATGGGTCAGTTGGGAAGGGGCTCACTGGTCGTGTCGAGGGCCGCCGGATCGGCGCTGGCGACGGCCACCAGGGCCGGCCGCAGGACGCGTTCGCGCAGCCGATAGCCGCGCCGAAGCTGCTCGACGATGTGGCCTTCGGCGCGGCCGGAGCCGGCGACGTTGGCGATGGCCTCGTGCTCACGCGGGTCGAAGGGCGTGCCCGGCGCGGCCTCGATGGGCGACACGCCTTCGCTCTCGAGCAGGACCCGGAGCTTGCGATCGATGGCGCTCACGCCTTCGAACCAGGGGTCCGCGACGATCGACTCGGGGCGCTGCTCGATGGCCAGGTCGAAGTCGTCGGCGATGGACAGGACCTTGCGCAGGAGGTCCTCGGCGGCGAGACCGAGATCGCGCAGCCGGGCCTCCTCCGTGCGCCGCCGGAAGTTCAGGAACTCGGCTCGTTCGCGCTGGAGGGCGGCCAGGTACTCGTCCGACTGGACCCGGCTGGTCTCGAGCTCGGCGGTCACCGCCTCGAGGTCGGCCAGGAGCTTGGTCGGACGCAGGTCCAGGTCGTCCGCGCGTTCCTCGGCACGGGTCCTGTGGCTAGGCATACAGGTGTTCCACCAGTTCGTTCATGAGGCCCGACACGAACCGGACCGTGCCGATCGCCTGGCCGTAGCTCATGCGCGTCGGGCCGAGCACGCCCACGACGCCGATGGCGCTGCCGGGCCGGCCGTACGGGGCCAGCACGAGCGAGACGTCGTGCATCTCCAGGGGGTGGTTCTCCGCGCCGATGAACACGTGGATGCGGCCGCTCCCGGACACACTCTCCACGAGCTCACCGAGATAGGCCCGGTTCTCCAGGGCCGTGAAGACCTGCCGGAGCTTGTCGCTCTGGGCGAACTCGGGGGCGGCCATGACGTTGAGCAGCCCGTCGCTGAAGACCTCCTCGACCGCCGCCGCGTCGTAGTCGCTGACGATGCGCACGATGCGCTCGCCGACCCGCCTGGCCACGCGCTCGATCGGATCGTTCTCGCCAAGGCCGGCCAGGACCTGGGCGGCATGCCCGGCGGTCAGTTCGGTGAGTCGCTCGTTGAGCAGCGTCGCGACCTTGTTCAGTGTCGCCTGATCGATCGCATCCGCTTCATCGAGCGGGACGGTCGCCTGCTTGATGGCTCCCTCGCGCAGGACCAGGATCAGGCTGGCCATGCGCTCGTTGACGGCCACGAGGTCCACCCGGCGGATATGCGCCGAGCTCGGCTTGGCCGGCGTGGCGATGCCGGCCGAGCGGGTCAGCCCGGCGAGGGTCGTGGCGGCGAGGCGGAACCAGTGCTCACTGGCGAACTCCACCTGGCCGAACTGGTGACGGATCATGAGCTGCTCCACCGCGGGCAGGGGCAGCGTCTCCGCGATGCTCTCGACGTAGTAGCGGTAACCGGAATCGGTCGGCACGCGGCCCGCGCTCGTGTGCGGGTGCGAGAGCAGCCCGGCGACCTCCAGCTCGGCCAGGATGTTGCGGACGGTCGCGCTGGACACGCCGAGGCCATAGCGATCGACGAGCGCCTGGCTGCCGACCGGCTGGGCCGTGGTGACGTATTCCTCGATGACGGCCCGGAGGATCGCCTGCGAACGGAGGTCCAGGGGGCCGAGAGGGGGGCGGACTCGACGCGCCAAGCTCGTTCTCCCGTGTGGTTAGCACTCGATGGGTGAGAGTGCTAACGCGGCTCCGAGGATGGTAGCAGTCGCCTTCTCGGAGTGTC
The DNA here is from genome assembly GCA_031416295.1 of Chloroflexota bacterium. GTDB lineage: Bacteria > Chloroflexota > Limnocylindria > Limnocylindrales > CSP1-4 > SPCO01. The sequence goes on along the minus strand of JANOTJ010000416.1, from coordinate 2,269 downwards.
AACGCAGGTGGCTGGAGCCGTGCGCAGGTGGCTGGAGCCCGTGCGCAGGTGGCTGGAGCCCGTGCATGGCAAATCTCCTAACCTCTCGCCCGTAACGGCACGCTCCGGCGCCCGACCTGACCTGGATGGGCTCGCCCCGCGGGTGGTGCTCGGCCTGACACGGCCTACTTGAGCGTGGCCATCCGCGGGACGGTCGAGTTGGCCAGCTTCTCTTCGAACCGCTTGGCCGCCTGGTCGAGCTTGACGAGGTGCTCGGCAAGACGCCGGCGGGCCTCCTCAGCTGCGCCGTCGAGGCCGGCCAGCTCGAAGATCCGCCAGTATTTGAGGATCGGCATCAGAACCTCATCACGGTGGACCCGGATGTCGTAGATGCCGGCCTTGGCGATCGCGGCGGCCTTGCGGATGAAGCCTGGGATGCCGGCGCCGGGCATCTGGAAGGCAAGGACCTCGTCGACGATCGCCCGGACCGCCGCGGATGGCTCGATCTTGAGGGCGGCCGCCAGGACGTCCCGGTAGAAGACCATGTGCAGGTTCTCGTCGGTCGCGATGCGGACCATGATCCGGTCCGCCACGGGGTCAGACGAATAGCGCCCGGTGTTCCGGTGGGCGATCCGGGTGGCCAGCTCCTGGAACGCCACGTAGGCCAGGCCGTGGAGCGTGTCCGGAGCATCCAGCTCGTAGCCCTGCTGGAGCTGGGTCATCCGGCCGCGCTCCAGCATGATCGGATCGATGTTCCGGGTGACCGTCAGGTAGTCGCGCAGGACGATCGCGTGGCGTCCCTCCTCGGCGGTCCAGCGGCCGACCCAGTTGATCCACGCGCCGTCGCCATTGCCGAACATCCCGTGGATGAGCCGGTGATACGAGGGCAGGTTGTCCTCGGTCAGCAGGCCGATCTCGAACGCGGTCTGGGCAACCCCGGTGAGGCGCGGCTGGTCCGGCGTCCAGGGCTCCTTGTCGAAGTCGCGCCCCAGGCGGTAGGGGATGAACTCATGTGGGAACCATTCCTGGGCGACCTTGGCATGGCGGTCGTACAGGCGGCCGACTTCCGGTTCGAGCTCGATCAGCAGGGCGGCTTCGTCGTAGTGAGACATGGGACCTCGATTCGGGGTATGCCGAGCCGGCAGCCGGCGATGCAGGCGCGCGACGTCTGGGAGGAGCCTACCCGGGACTGCTCACCGTCATCGTAAAACGGATGTGACTCTGCACGGTTTCCGGACGGTCCGGTCATCCGACGTGACCAGGCTGTTCGATCAACGCCTTGCAGGTAGCACCGGAAGTTACTACGCATACACCTTCGACAACTAGCGGCGTGATGCCACCATTGCCAGAACACGGCCGCAGACCCACCCGATGACGCCCGCCGCGAAGAGGGCTTGAGCGCTCGGGAGAACCGTGTGGGAGGTCGACGATCCATACGACGAGTCGAACGTGCTAGCGGAATGTATCTCGACGATGGTCTCCGTCCCGAAGATCGAGGCCACCAAGACGGCGATTGCCGCTCCCAGTGCCATGCTGAGCGCCATTCTTGACGTGGATCGGCCAAGCACCATCGGAGCATACGACCCGATCTGGCGTCGTGCCTTGAACCAACGGTACTTGAGGATCGCGAACGCACGACAAGTTCCACCCTCAGCTTGAATCGTTCAGCGCGTACGAGCCTGGGAACGTCCCGCTCAGACGAGGCGGGCGAAGAGCTCGTTGGAGAGGAGCCGGCCGCGGGTCGTCAGGACGATGCGATCGTCAGTTGTCACGTCCACGAGCTCAGCGGCGAGAGCCCAGCCGAAGTGGTCGCCGAGCGGCGGTTCGTGGGCGGCCGTCAGCGGGACACCCGTGTCCAGGCGCAGGCCCAGGATGAGCGCCTCGGCGGCGGCGGCGGCCGGGTCCGAGGCCTCTTCCCCGCCCGGTGGTAGGTCTCCGGCCGTCAGCGCGGCCACGTATCGGTCCAGCCGCGCCCCGTTCCAGCGCCGCGTGCCGACGCCGTCGAAGGCGTGCGCGCCGGGGCCGACGGCCTCATGGGGCAGGCGCTGCCAGTACGCCAGGTTGTGCCGGCTCTCATGCCCCGGCCGGGCCCAGTTGCTGATCTCGTAGCCGCGGAACCCGGCCTCGGCCAGGGTGACCGTCGCGTGGTGGTACTGGGCCGCCGCCCGGTCCTCGTCCTGGGCGGGTCGGGCAGCGTCGCGCCAGCGTCGCGCCCCGGCACTGGTCGGGAGGTGATCGCCGCCGGGTCCGGTCAGACCCTCCGCGTCCGGGTCGTCCAGGGTCAGCGCGT
>JANOTJ010000415.1:0-19235 GCA_031416295.1 Chloroflexota bacterium | reverse complement strand
CAGCGTCGGTGCCGCCATCGATGCCTGCCATCTCGCGCTCGGCGTCAGCCCGGCCGATCCGCGCCTGCACCTCGCGCTCGTGGAGCTGTATCTCGATCGTGGTTGGCGGCCCCTGGCGGTGGACAAGCTCGCCCTCCTGTCCAGCCTCGCCAGGCTCAGCGACGATGCCGCCACCCTTGACCGCGTCGCCGCGATCGCGGCCGCGCGTCTGCCCGATGAGCCGCGCTTCAAGACCGTCCAGGGTTGATGCCTGGGACGGGCGCCGGTCGACGTCGGCGGCGATGTACACTCGTTCGACGATGCCGCCGCTGCTTGGATCGATCCTCGAGCAGGTCCGCCTGACCACCCTCGTCGATATCGGCATCACGGCGCTGCTGATCTACTGGCTGTTCAGCCTGATCCGCGGTACCCGTGCCGTGCGCCTGGTGATCGGCGTCAGCGTCCTGATCGTCGTGTACGTGCTGGCGGTCGCCTTCCGCCTCGTGCTGCTGACCCAGATCCTGCAGGGCGGTGCCGTGGTCGGCCTGTTCGCCCTCGTGGTCATCTTCCAGCCGGAGATTCGCCGTGCGCTGGACCGTATCGGCCGGGTGGGTTCCCTCGGCTGGATCCTGTCGCCGGCGGACTCACGGGTCGTGGACCACGTCGCTGACGCCGTGGCCCGGGCGGCCGCGGAACTGTCCGCCGACGGCCACGGGGCGCTCATCGTGCTCGAGCGCGGGACCGGCCTCGAAGAGGTGGCGGAGTCCGGGGTGATGCTCCATGCCGACGTCTCGGCCGAACTCATCACGACCATCTTCGCGCCCCGGACCGCCCTGCACGATGGCGCGGTGATCATCCGCGGCGACACGATCCTGGCGGCCGGCGCCCTGCTCCCCCTGGCCGAGACGACGGTGCCATCGGAACGCTTCGGGACCCGCCATCGGGCGGCCCTCGGGATCGCCGAGCAGACCGACGCCGTGGTCATCGTGGTCTCCGAGGAGAACAGCCAGATCAGCCTCGTCGAACGCTCGCGGATCGTGCGTAACCTCAATCAGGTCCAGCTTGCCCGGGCCATCCGCGGCTTGCTCGACCCCAATCACGGCCGGCGCGGCGCCTTTGGCTGGCGCTCGTCATCGGACGCGACGTCAGCGTCCGCCGCACGAGCCCCGCGGTGACCCGAGTCCTGCGACTCTTCGTCCATAACTGGCCCCTCAAGGTCGCTGCGATCGGGCTCGCGACACTGCTGTACGGCGGCCTCGTCCTGTCCCAGAGCGCGACGGCCTTTCGCGATGGCGTGATCCCGGTGACCATCGAGGGCCAGCCACCCGACACCTTCCTGCTGACCGCCATCGCCCCGGTCACCGAGGTGCGCTACTTCGCGGCTGCCGACGTTCCGACTCCGATCTCGGCATCGTTCATCGCCAGTATCGATCTGTCGGGCGTGACACCCGGCGGCGGCCCGCAGTCGGTGCCCATCTCGATCGAGGCCGCGGACCCGCGGATCACGGTCCTCGGATCAGAACCCGCGGCGGTCATCATCGAACTTGACACGCTCAAGCAGGTGACCGTCCCGGTGGTCATCGAGCGCGGGACCGTGCCGGTCGGCCTGGAGGTCGGGGCGACGACCATCGTGCCCGCGATGGTCGTGGTCTCGGGGCCGGCGTCGATCGTCGATTCGGTGGTCGCGGCCCGGGGCGATGTCCTGATCCAGCCGTCCGGCATCGACGTCGACCAGGACGTCCGTCTGATCGCCGTCGACCAGGTGGGCGCCGCGGTCAGCCCGGTGCGCCTCAGCCCCGCGACCGCGCGGGTGACCATCCCGGTCTTCTCCGACCGTCAGTCGCGGTCGCTGCCCGTCGGCCCGCTTATCAGCGGGTTGCCGGCGGCCGGCTTCGAAATCGCCTCGGTCAGCGTGGATCCGCCAGTGGTCACCGTGGAGGGCGATATCGACGAACTCGTGTCGCTGGCCAGCATCGAGACGGAGCCGGTCAGCGTGACCGGCCTGTCCGGTCCCCGGACCTTCAGCACCTCGCTCGTGCTCCCGGCGGGTGTCGTGGTGCTCGGTTCGCCCACGATCGAGGTGACGGTCACCGTCCGGCCGGTCAGCGCGACCCGGAACTTCGATGTCGGGCTGCGCCTCGTCGGAGCGGAACCTGGCTTGACGTACCTGATCGGCACGGACCGCGTGATCATCACGGTCGGCGGCTCGACGGCCGATGTCGACCGCCTGGATGGCGCGTCCCTCGTCGCGGACCTCGTGGTCGGCGGCCTGCTGCCGGGTACCCAGGCGGTCCCGGTGACCGCGACGCTGCCCGGCGGCGTGACCCTCGTCGGCTCCAGCCCCACTGTCGTGAGCGTCAACATCACGGCGCCGCCGAGCCCCCCGCCCTCGCCCTCGACCGGGACGGGTGCTGGTGCCAGCCCGAGCCCGGCCCCGAGTGGGGGCTGACCGGCGATGACCCGCCTGTTCGGGACGGACGGCATCCGGGGCATCGCCAACGTGGATCTGAAGCCGACCCTGGCCTATGCCCTTGGTCGGGCCACGGCCCAGCGTCTCGTCGGCGCCGGTGGATCGCTCATCGTCGGGCAGGACACGCGCCGTTCGGGTGACATGTTCGTGGCCGCCATCACCGCTGGCGCGACGAGCCTCGGGGTGGACGTGCACGTGGTCGGCGTGGTCCCGACACCGGCCCTCGCGTTCCTCGCCCGGACCGGCCCGTATGCCGCGGGGATCATGGTCTCGGCCTCGCACAATCCGGCCGACGACAACGGGCTCAAGGTCCTCGATGGCGACGGGCTCAAGCTCGACGACGGGATCGAGGACGACCTCGAGGCGCTGATCTGGCGCGAGGGCGAACTCGGCGGGGTGGGCAACGCGAAGCTCGGCCAGCGGGTCGATGCGCGCGAGGCCGTGGCGGCGTACCGCAGCCACCGGCACGGGATGGCCGAACGTATCGCGGCGACCGGCCTGCACATCGTGCTCGATGGCGCCAACGGCTCCGGCAGCACCTTCGGCCCGGACGTCCTGGCCGCCACCGGAGCCCGTGTCGAGGCCATCCACATCGAACCCGACGGGGTCAACATCAACGTTCGATGCGGGGCCACCGACCCGGCATCGCTGGCGGCGGCCGTCCTGGAGCGCGGGGCGGACGTCGGTTTTGCACTCGACGGCGATGCTGACCGGCTGATCGCGGTCGACGCCCATGGTCGGGTCGTCGATGGCGACGTCGTGCTGGGCATCCTGGCCCTCGAACGCCTCGGCCGTGGGGCGCTGCCCGGCGGCCTGGTCGTCTCGATCCTGTCCAACGGCGGCCTCCAGGCAGCCGTGGAGGCGGCCGGCGGCGAGATCGTGCGCACGCCGGTCGGCGACAAGTACATCCTCGAGGGCATGCAGGTGTCCGGCGCGCAGCTCGGCGGCGAGAAATCCGGCCACGTCATCATCCTCGAGCACACGACCTCGGGCGACGGGATCGTCACGGCCCTGGAGGTCCTGCGGGTCATGGTCGAGCGGGGCGCCCCGCTCCACGAACTGGCCACGGCCATCTCGCTCCTGCCTCAGCAACCGCGCGCCGTGCGCGCCCGGCACAAGGACCAGTGGGAAGGCGATCCCGTGCTGACCCGGGCCATCGCGGCGGCGACCGCGCGCCTGGCCGGGCAGGGCCGGGTCCTGGTCCGGCCGTCGGGCACGGAACCCTCGCTGCGGGTCATGGTCGAGGGTCCCGATGCGGACCTCGTGGCGGAGCTCGCCGACTCGCTCGCGGCCCTCGCGGGGGAGCGACTACACTAGCCGCCGCGTGCCCAGCCATCGGAGTCATGACCCATCGGTCGCTGCCGTCGGGGCACGAACGGAGGAACCGGACGGGATGTGCGGCATCGTCGGCTACACGGGACCGCGCGAGGCGGGCCCCATCCTCATCGCCGGACTCCAGCGCCTGGAGTATCGCGGCTACGACTCGGCCGGTATCGCCCTCGTGGATGACGCGGGCGACCTGTTCGTCGAGAAGAAGGCGGGCAAGCTCGCCAACCTGACGACGGCCATCGCCGACCGCACGCCGCATGCGGCGATCGGGCTCGCGCACACCCGCTGGGCGACCCACGGCCGCCCCAACGACCTCAATGCCCATCCCCACCAGGACTGCACGGGCGAGATCACGGTGATCCACAACGGGATCATCGAGAACTTCCGGGAGTTGCGCGACGAGCTCGAGGCGCGCGGCCACACGCTCACCTCGGAGACGGACACGGAGGCCTTGGCGCACCTTGTGGAGGAGGCCTACGACGGCGACCTGGCCGCGGCCGTGCGGACGACGCTCACGCGCTGCGAGGGCGCCTACGCGCTGGCCGTCATGCACCGGGGCGAGGGCGACCGGCTCGTCGGAGCCCGCAAGGACGTGCCCCTCGTGGTCGGACTCGGTGACGGCGAGACCTTCCTCGCCAGCGACGTGGCCGCGATCCTCGCCCACACCGACCGGGTCATCTTCCTCGAGGACGGCGACGTCGCCGACCTGCGTCCGTCCGGGGTCATCATCACCGACCTCGCCGGCGTCGTGCAGGAACGCGCGGTGACGACCATCGACTGGACGCCCGAAGCCGCCGAAAAGGGCGGCTACGAGCACTTCATGCTCAAGGAGATCCACGAGCAGCCCGAGTCCCTGCGCCAGGCCATCGCCGGACGGGTCTCCCGCGCTGGCCGCCTCCACATCGAGGAACTCGACGGCTTCGAGGACACCCTGCGGATCATCGACCGGGTGGAGCTGATCGCCTGCGGGACCGCGTACTACGCCGCGCTCGTCGGGGCCGCCGCTCTCCAGGAGTGGCTGGGCATCCCGGCCCGGGCCACCGTCGGCTCCGAGTTCCGCTACAGCCCGCCGCCCATCGATGGACGGACCCTCGTGATCGCGGTGACCCAGTCCGGGGAGACCGCCGACACGATCGCCCCGACGCGCCTCGCCCGGGAACGCGGAGCGCCGGTCATCGCGGTCACCAACACGGTCGGCAGCGCGATCACCCGCGAGGCGGATCGGGTGCTGTTCCTGCAGGCTGGGCCGGAGATCGCGGTCGCGGCGTCCAAGACCTTCGTGGCCCAGGTCACGACCCTGGTCATGCTTGCGGCGGCCATCGCCAAGGCGCGCGGCACGCTCGGGGATTCGCTCGAGCTCGAGCTCGGAGCGGCCCTCCAGGCCCTGCCCGCGGCCGCGGGCAGGGCGCTCGAGCACGCATCGGGATCGGCCGAACTCGCGCGGCGCTACGTGAACTCGCGGGGCTTCATGTTCGTCGGACGTGGCTACACCTACCCGACCGCCCTCGAGGGCGCACTCAAGCTGAAGGAGGTCAGCTACGTCCACGCCGAGGGCTATGCCGCCGGCGAGATGAAGCACGGCCCCATCTCGCTCCTGGATGCGGACTGTCCGCTGGTCGCGGTGGCCACCCGCTCGTCGGTCTACGACAAGCTCATCAGCAACGTCATGGAAGGCCGCGCCAGGGATGCCCGGGTCATCGCGGTGGCGACCGAGGGCGATGTCCAGATCGAGCGCTACGCGGACGACGTGTGCTGGGTCCCCGACACCCACGAGGCGTTGAGCCCGGTGCTGGCCATCATCCCGCTCCAGCTCTTCGCGTACCACGTGGCCATCGCCCGGGGCACGGACGTCGACCAGCCGCGCAACCTCGCCAAGTCGGTCACGGTCGAGTAGGCGATGCCTCGGGTCGCCGATCCGTCGGACGCGCCGCCACCGGCCAGTCTCGTGCCGAGCGAGACGACCGAGCTCGGCATCGACATCATCAAGGTCGAGCGCATCCGGGCGACCCTCGAGCGCTTCGGGCCGCGGTTCTCGGGGCGGGTCCTGACCGAGGCGGAGCAGCGCTACGTGCGCGATCGGCCGGAGACGATGGCCGGACGCTGGGCGGCCAAGGAGGCCGTCAGCAAGGTCCTGGGCCTCGGCGTCCGGGGCATCGGCTGGCGCGACATCGAGGTCGAACGACTGCCCACGGGCCAGCCTGCGATCCGGCTCCACGGGCGCGCGGCGGCCCGCGCCGAACAGCTCGGGATGGGCCGCATCGCCGTGTCCATCAGCCACGAGTCAGAGTACGCGGTGGCCATCGCCTTCGGGGTCCGCAGCGCCGGCGGCCGCTACGTGTTCCCACCCGACATCGAACAGCGACTCGACGAGCGCGAACGACGGATCCTGGCGCGCATCGAGCGCCTGCGCGCCGTCGCCGAAGCCGGCGGTGCCGCGGCCCTCGCCTCGGATGCGCCCGGAGCCGGAGCGGGCAGGACGGACGGCGACCGTGCCTGAGCGACGACCGGTGGGCTTCGGGCGGCGAGCGTCCGTCCTGGATACGACCATCGAGAGCGGGTCATCCGGGCCCGACGCACGACCCTGGCCGGCCGGCGCGACGCGACTCGACGATGCCCTTGCCTCGGGGCTCCTGCCGGCGCGCCCGGGGCGCGGCCACAAGGGCACGTTCGGGACCGTGCTCGTGCTCGCGGGCTCGCTGGACTACGCTGGCGCCGCGCTGCTCGTGTGTCGGTCGGCGGGCCGAACGGGCGCAGGTCTGGTCACCCTGGCCGTGCCCGAATCGCTCCAGCCGCTCTTCGCGGCCAAGGTCGTGGAGGCGACGACGATGGCCCTGCCTGAGGACGACGTCGAGGAGCTCGATCCGGAGGCCGCCCTGTCGCGCATCCTCGATCACGAACACGAGGCGATCGTGATCGGACCCGGCCTTCGACCCGGCCTGGCCACGGCCGAACTCGTCCGTGAGTTGATCGCCGTGCCGGCCGACACCGACGCCGCGCCGATCGTGCTCGATGCCGAGGCGCTTCGGTCGCTGGCAACCATCGATGGTTGGTGGGAGACGGCGCATCGGGCCGCCGTCCTGACCCCGCATGTCGGCGAGTTCACCCGCCTGCGGACTGGCAGCGGCCACGAGGACGCGGCGGACGGCGATCTCAACGACGACGACGATGCGCGCGTTGCCGCTGCCCGCGATGCGGCCATGACCTGGCGACAGGTGGTCGTGCTCAAGGGCGCTCGCACGGTCATCGCCGCCCCGGACGGGGAGGTCGCCATCGCCCCGTTCGAGAACCCAGCCCTCGCGACTGGTGGGACGGGCGACGTCCTGGCGGGCACGATCGGTGCGTTGCTCGCCCAGGGACTGACGCCCTTCGCGGCCGCGCGCCTGGGGGTCTACCTGCACGGTGCCGCCGGCGATGCGGTCCGTGAGCGGCTGGGCGACGCGGGGCTCCTTGCGTCGGATCTGCCCGATGCCCTGGCGATCGCCCGCAAGCGCCTGGCGGCGGTCGCCGAGCGGCGGTCCGCGGGCAAGCGGTTCGGGTTCGGGGCCGCCGAGCGCGGAGCGCCGACCACGGCGTGACCAAGTCCATCCGCGCCGACCTGGAGCGCTGAGCGGGCCACGATCACGGCTGCCGACCTGGCGCGGCCGCGCACCACCAACAGCTGGGCGGTGGTCACGGCGATGGCCGGGCGCAGGCCTCGGGTGTACCATGCCTCGGCCGGCGTGGTCGGGCTGCGCACGCTCAGAGCGGAGAGGGTAGTTGGCACGGATCGAACTCTGGAACGGAGATATCTGCGAGCTGGAGGTCGACGCCATCGTCAACCCGGCGAACCTGTCGCTGTGGATGGCAACGGGTGTCGGTGGCGCGATCAAGCGCGCCGGCGGCGACGCGATCGAGTTCGCGGCCGTCCGCCAGGCCCCGGTGCCGCTTGGTGAGGCGATCGTGACCCAGGCCGGCAAGCTGGCCGCCCGGGCCGTGATCCATGCCGTGTCGCTCGATCGCGAGCGGCGCACCAGCGCCCCGGTCATCGAGGCGGCCGCCCGTGCGGCGATGGCCCGCGCCCGCGAGATCGGGGCCACGAGTGTCGCCTTTCCGGCCCTCGGGACCGGCGTCGGCGGCTTTCCGCTCGAGGAGGCGGCGCGCGTCACGGTCGCGGCCATCCGCGATGAGCTGGAGCGTTCGCCGGGCATCGATCACGTCATCTTCGCCCTGCGCGGCGCGGCCGCCTACCAGGCCTTCGGGGCGGCCCTCGCAGAACCGGCGGCCGTCGCTTGAGCATGCAGTACGAGCCCGGCGAGGAGCAGCGCGATGAGCTCGTCGAGCAGGTCGCCCGCGAGATTCAGCTGCTCGGGCTCACGTCGTCCGCGGTCCACTTCCTCGAGGCGAGCCGGCCGTATCGAGCTCTGGGCGCGAACGCGATGCTCTTCTTCGACCCGGTCCTGCGCGGGGTCTTCGGCGGCGACCTTGCGTCGGCCAGCGAGCTGATGGCCGACGAGACCGGCATCGAGCTGCTGATCGCGAGGCTTGAGGAGCTCGACGACGAGGTCGTCTGGGACGCCTGATCGGACACGCTAGCATCAGCGCGTGACCGCCGAGCCGCGCGCCTTCCTGGCCATCGATCGTGGTTCCGCCACGAGCTCCGTCGCCTGCATCGGACAGGTCGCCGGCGCCTGGCGGCTCCTTGGCAGCCTGGCCGTGCCCGCCGCAGCGGACGCGGATCGGGCGATCGAGGTGCTTCTGGGTCGCGTCGCGGCCGCCGATCCGGGCCTCGCCTCGGCGACCGGGCTGATCGCCCCGTCGGGCGCCGTACGCGACGGCCAGCTGCCCAGGCTCGAGGCACGCTCGCGCCGTCCGGGGCGCCTGGCCATCGTCGCCGGATCTGACCGCTCCCTGGCCGCCCTCACTGAGTGCGCCGCCCGGAGTGGCTGGCGGGTCCGTGGCGCGAGCGTCCAATCGACCGACCCGCTGGCCATGACCCGCCTGCTCGCGGAACGCGGCGTGGACGCGATCCTGGCCGGCGCCGACGATCCACCCGGCGCCGACGAACGCAGCGCACTGCGCGAACTGGCGGCCCTCGTGGCGGCGGCCGCAGTCCGCCAGCCGGCCGTGCCGATCATCCTGGCTGGTGCGATGTCCGAGGGCCTGGCGGCGTTCGGTGATGTCAACCGCCGTTCCGGCGAAATCCTCCTCGGACCATCGGCCCGGGCCGCTGGCGGCTGGCCGCTGGTCCACCTGTTGATGGAGGCGGCGCTGCCATCCGATGACGGCCGTCGAACCGTGGCCGCCAGCACCCAGGCACTGGCCGACATCCTGGACCGACGTGTGGAGTGCCTGGTCCTCGGCCACGACGCGGCGATCCGGGTCGTGGCCGCGCCGTCGGCCGCGGGCACCGAGGGAATCCCCCGGACGGCCATCGTGGCGTCGGCTGCCGTCGCCCCCGACGACCCCGACGACGCCGTCATCGACGCCGTCAGCGTATGGCTCACCGTGGTCGCCGACCGGCACCGCGTCCGCGATCGGATGCGCGAACTGCGCATCGCACCATGGGCCGACGCGGCCGGTGAGGGCGTCGCGATCCGGATGGCTGCCGCCCGGGCGTCCCTGACCAGGCTTGACGCCGCGACGGGCGCCCTCGGTGCGACCTCCGCACCCGATCTGATCATCACCGCGTCAGGCGCCTGGAACGGCATCCCGGCACCGGCCGTGGCCCTCGCCGTCGTCGACGTCATCCGCCGCCCGGGCGCGAGCCAGATCGCCTTCGATCATGCCCGGCTGCTGGCCCCGCTCGGGGCCATCCCGGATGCCGCGGAGCGTCGTGCGGTCCTGGCCGACCTCGCCGACGACCTCCTCGCGCCGCTGGGCACCGTGGTGACCCCGGCCGGGATGCGCGCCGGGCGCTCCGCGGGCACCCTGCGCGTCCAGGGACCGTCTGGTGACGGCTCGCTCGACCTCGTGCCGGGTGGCCTGGAACTCGTGGACCTGCCGCCGGGCGAGGCCGCGACCGCCGAGTTCCACTTCCGCGACACGGTCAGGCTCGGGACCCGCGGCCGGCGCTTCGCCATCGACGTGACGGGTGGCCTCGGTGGCCTGCTCGTGGACCTTCGGGACGTGCCCCTGCGGTTGCCCGAGCGGGCCGATCGGCGGCGCGAGCTGCTGGCCGCCTGGCAGAGTGCACTGTGGGCCGGGGGCGACCGCTCGTGACCGTCGCACGCCCCGACCCCGCCGTCCTCGGACTGATCGCGGCCCGGCCGCTGCTGGTCAGCCCGGTCGAGGTCGCCTTCGCGCTTGGACCAGGCGACCGGGCCCTCGTGGCGGTCGGCGAGTCGGTGGTCGCCGGGGCGCGCATCGCCGAGCGCCTGCGCGACGCGACCCAGGCCGATGTCAATGTCCCGGCCGATGCCCGGCTCATCCCCGGCGAGCGCGTGGCCGCCGGCGAACTGCTGTTCGAGTGGCGCGGTCGCTGGCGGGTGGCCGGCGGTCAGCTCAGCGAGCCCCTTGAGACGCCCGTCGGGGGGATCGTCCGCGAGGTCCGTCCGGGGAGTGCCATCACCCTGGCCGCGGAGGGCCACGCCCTGCGCGGCGTGATCGTCCTTGGCGGGCCCACCCGGGGCCGACTCGCGCTCGGCTCGGTGCCGGGCGGGGAACTGCGCGCAGGCGGCGTCGATGTGGGTTCGGCCGGGGCGATCCTGGTGGTCGGCTCGCGCCTCGATGCCGAGACGCTGACCCGTGCCCGAGCGATGGGCGTGCGCGGCATCGTCGTCTCCGGCCTGGCCAGCAAGGAGCGCCGCGACTTTCTCGCCTCCGAGACCCGCCAGCGGGCCGCCCTGCATCGACTCGCCCCGTTCGCCGTGCTGGTCCTGGACGGTCCGACCCGGCGCGGCCTGGCGAGCCCGGTGATGGCCATCCTGAGCGCCCTCGTGGGCCGTGACGTGGCGATCGTCAACGACCCGCCGGCGCTCATCCTCGATGACCGCGACGCGGATCTGCCGCGGCCGGCGCCGGACTTCGTGCGCATCCGGGGTGGTGAGCTCGGCGGTCGTGAAGGCCACGTGGAACAGCTCACCGGCCCGCGTCGGTTCGCCGGCGGGGTGCATCACGAGGGAGCCATCGTGCGTCTCGAGGACGGGACCCGGGTGGCCGTTCCGCTCGGCGATCTCGAGCGCTACGTCTGACCGGGACCGGCGTCGGGCCCGCCCTTCCGCTACGCTCCGGACGATGACTGCACGGAACTCGACCCAGCCGCCGGCGCTGACCCGGCGCCTCGTGTGCCCGGATCCCGACGCGACCACGCGTCTGGGCGAGCGGCTTGGCGCGCTGGCCGTGGCCGGCGACGTCGTGTGCCTGTGGGGCGATCTCGGCGCCGGCAAGACGCATCTTGCCAAGGCCATCGGGCGGGCCATCGGCGTGGTCGAGACGATCACGTCGCCGAGCTACATCCTGATGGCCGAGTACGCCGGACGGCTGCCCCTGTTCCACCTCGACCCATATCGCCTCGGGGACGCCGTCGATGCCCTCGCTGGCGGCCTCATCGACGAGCGCCAGGCGGCCGGCGTCACGCTCATCGAGTGGCCCGAGCGACTAGCCGCGCTGCCGGCCGCGCGCCTGGATGTGCACATCGAGGGAGTCGGCGACGACCCCCGGACGATCACCCTGAGTGCCACGACCGAGGACCATCGGCGCTACCTCGAGGCCGGGTCATGACCCACGTTGGGCGACGCCAGGGCATCCTCGCCATCGACACGGCCACGGCCCGGGTCGTGATCGCCAGCGGGACCCCAGGTGGCGACATCGATGGGCTGGCCAGCTGGGTCGCCGGGTACCGTCACGGTGAGACCCTGCTGCCGACCCTCGAGCGATACCTTTCCGAGCATGACCTGCTGCCCTCGCACCTGACGGGCATCGTCGTGGGTACCGGACCGGGTGCCTTCACCGGGCTGCGGGTGGGCATCGCGACGGCCAAGGGGCTGGCCTATGGCCTGGCCATCCCGCTCGTCGGCGTACCGACCGCTGCGGCGCTCCTTGCGGCTGCCGATGCGATCGGCGCGAGCGCTGGTGGCCCTGGCCCTGGCCCGGGCACGACCTTCCGCCCGGTCCTGCTCCAGCCCGCCGGACCCAACGACCGCGTCCTGGTCCGGCCGTCGGGGGCGGCCCGGCTGCTGCCCGTCGGCGAGGAGCCTGACCTCGAGCCGGACGAGACGCTCATCGCGGTCGACCTCGAGGGCCGCGCCCCGGCCGAGGCGATCGCCCGGGGAGCGGCGGCCTGGGAGGGCCTCGGCGCCGCGCTCATCAGGCTCGGGGCCGCCCGTCTCGCGGCGCTCGGAGCGCACGACCGGCGCGGCGAACTGGCGACCGTCGTGCCCGAGTACGTCACACTGCCCCGCGGCGTGGCCGCCAGCAGCGGGGAGGTGGCATGGTCGCGCGACCCCCGGTGAGGCTCGTCATCGAGCCCATGCGGCTGGATGACCTGGCGGCCGTCCACACCATCGAACGGGCGAGCTTCACCTCGCCCTGGCCGCCGAACGCGTATCGCAGCGAGCTCGAGGCGAATCGCCTCGCCAACTACCTCGTGGCGCGCATCGATGACGAACTCGTCGGCTACGGCGGAATGTGGCTGATGGTCGATGAGGCGCACATCACGACGTTCGCGGTCCACCCCCGCTGGCGTCGCCAGCGCATCGGCGAGCGCTTGCTGCTGGCGTTCCTGGACCTCGCCGTCGATCGGTCCGCCCACGAGGCCACGCTCGAGGTCCGGCTGTCCAACCTGCCGGCGCGCCGGCTGTACGAGAAGTACGGCTTCCGGCCGGTCGGTCTGCGCCCGCGCTACTACAGCGACGACAACGAGGACGCCCTGATCATGACCACCGAGCCGCTCACCCAGGCGGGCATGCGCGAGCGGGTGGCGAGGCTCCGGACCGAGCTCGACACGTCGCCCGCGCCGACGCGCCCGGACCCGCCCCGCCGGGACCCGACGTGAGCGGCCCGTTGCTGCTGGCCATCGAGTCGTCGTGCGACGAGACCGGCATCGCCCTCGTCGAGGGCGGGCGGCGGATCGTCAGCAACGTCGTCGCGTCGCAGGTCGCGCTGCACGCGTCGTCGGGCGGGATCGTGCCCGAGGTGGCGGCCCGTGCCCACCTGCGCTGGATCGTGCCGGTCCTCGACGAAGTGCTCGAGGGCAGCGGCGTGGGCATGGGCGATGTCGATGGCGTGGCCGTCACCTACGGCCCAGGGCTCGCGGGTTCGCTGCTGGTGGGCATCAACGTGGCCAAGGCGCTGGCCTGGGTCCACGACCTGCCGCTCATCGGGGTCAACCATCTCGAAGGGCACGTGTACGCGGGCTGGCTGCTGGACCCAGGCGAGGACGAGGCCGCCCGACCCGAGCCCGTCTTCCCGCTCGTCGCCCTGGTCGTCAGTGGCGGGCATACGTTCGTGGCCGAGATGCGCGATCACCTGACCTACCGGCTCCTTGGCACGACCGTGGACGACGCCGCGGGCGAAGCGTTCGACAAGGTCGGCCGGCTGCTCGGCCTCGAATACCCGGGCGGCCCGGCGATCCAGGCGGCCGCCGAGGGGGCGATCCGTCGCGACGTCGTCTTCCCGCGGGCGCGGATGGGCGATTCGTACGATTGGAGCTTCTCGGGCCTCAAGACCGCGGCACGGCGGATCGTGGGCGAGGCGCGGGCTGCCGAGGGGATCGCGGCCGATGATGCCGCCACGCCCCTGTCCGCGGCCACTGTGGCCGAACTCGCGTACGGGTTCCAGGCATCGGTCGTGGACGTGCTCGTGACCAAGACGATGCGCGCCGCGGAGGCCGTCGGGGCTCGCTCCATCGTGCTCGGGGGCGGGGTCGCGGCCAACAGCGTCCTGCGCGAGCGGCTGCGCGAGGAGGCCGCCGCCCGGGCGCTGCCGCTCATCGTGCCGCGCCCCGGGTTGTGCACGGACAACGGGGCGATGATCGGGGCGGCCGGAGCGCGCCGGTTCGCCGCCGGCGAACGCGCCGGGCTGGAACTCGATGCGCGGCCGTCCCTGCCCCTGGCCCATCGATGAGCCACGCACCGCAGCGAATCGATCCGGCCGAGGTCCGGGCCACGCTCCGAGCGGCCGGGCTGCGCGCCCGGCACTCGATGTCGCAGAACTTCCTGGCCGACGCGGACGTGCTCGATACGATCCTCGCCGAGGCGGATCCGGCGCCCGGTTCGAATGTGCTCGAGATCGGCCCAGGACTCGGCCTGCTGACGGCCGGCCTGTTGACCGCGGGGGCGCAGGTGATCGCCGTGGAGCTCGACCGGGGCCTCGTCGCGTTTCTGCGCGAACGCTTTGCGGCCCCGATCGAGGGCGGCAGCCTCACCCTCGTCGAGGGCGACGCGCTCGACCAGGACCTCGGCGGACTGCTCCCGCCGCCCTACGACGTGGTCGCCAACCTCCCGTATCACATCACCTCGCCGATCCTGCACGCGCTGCTCGGAAAGGCGCCCCGTCCACGGCGGGCGGTGCTCATGGTCCAGCGTGAGGTCGGCGAGCGGATCTGCGCGCCGCCCGGGAAGATGAGCTACCTCTCGGTCTTCGTCCAGTACCACGCCCGGGCGCGCGTCGCGTTCGGCGTGCCGCCCGGTGCATTCGAACCTGCCCCGGCCGTCGAATCGGCGGTCATCGTGGTCGAGCCGTACGACCTCGACGATCGCCTGGACGAGGTCCAGGAGGACGGGCTGTGGCGACTCGTGCAGGCCGCATTCCGGGAGCGTCGCAAGATGATCCACAACGTGCTCTCGAGGCAGCTCCCGGTCGACCCGGGTCGCGTGGCCACGGCCCTGGCGGCCGCCGAGATCGACCCGGACCGGCGGCCCCAGACGCTCGCGGTGGGGGAGTGGCTGCGCCTGCGCGAGACCCTCGGTCCGATCGGCGAGGACCGGCGTGGCCGCGGCAAGGGCGAGCATTGATGTCCCGATGACGGATGCGCAACACTCGCTTGTCGATGCGCAACGCTCGCCTGTCCTGCGCCTCGCTCCGGCCAAGCTCAACCTCACGCTGGCCGTGGTCGGTCGTCGCGCCGATGGCTACCACGACCTGCACTCGGTCTTCGTGCCCCTCGCCCTGGCCGATCGCTTGAGCCTCGCGCCCCTCGGTGCGGATGGCCCGGGCGGTGCCGGCGGTACCGGCGGTACCGGCGGTACCGGCCGATCTGCCGCCGACACCCTGCACGTCGAGGGCTTCGACCCTGGCCCGACGCTGGACAACCTGGTGCTGCGCGCGATCGCGGCGGCGCGGCTCGCCGTGGGCAGCGGGCCTGGCCGCCCGGCGACCCTGGCGCTCGCGGCACGCCTTGACAAGCGCATCCCGGTCGCGGCGGGCCTTGGCGGCGGCTCCTCGGACGCGGCGGCCGCCCTCGATGGCGCGCTGGCGGCATGGGGCGCGGACCTGGACGCTCAGCGCCGGCTCGCGATCGCCGCGGGGCTCGGTTCGGACGTGCCCTTCTTCCTGGCCGCTGGCGCCGCCCTCGTGGAGGGTCGCGGCGAGCGGGTCGCGCCACTCCCCGGGGTTCGTGGCGCGCCCGGCGTGCTGCTCGTGACGCCGGCCCTGGCCCTGCGCACGCCGGATGTCTTCGCCGCGTTCGCCGCGCTCGCGGCTACCCGGGGCACGCCCGGCGGCGCCGGCGACGGCTCGGTCCGGATGAGCTCCGAGCACCTGGCCTCGGAACTGCGGACCGGGATGGCCGCGGCCGACCTCGTCACCCGTGCCGGCGTCCTGGCTGCCGCCAACGACCTGCGCGCAGCGGCCGACCTCATCGCCCCGGGGCTCGTGCCGTTCCGGCGCGCCCTGATGCGGGCCACCGGCCGCCCGATCGGCCTGTCGGGCTCGGGCCCGACCCTCTGGGCGCTCTATCCTTCGATCGCCGACGCGCAGGCTGCGGCAGCGGCCGTCCAGGCGGCCGTCATCTCGGGGGCGATCCCGTTGCTCGGCGACGGCCCGCCGTCGATCATCGCCACGACCATCTTCACGCCCGCCAGCCCTACAACTGAGGAGACCGCGCCATGACCCGCCACGCCGTCGTCACGACCGGAGCGCCGGCCGCCATCGGCCCGTACAGCCAGGGCATCGTCAGCGGAGAGTTGGTGTTCTGTTCCGGCCAGCTCGGCCTGGACCCTACGACCGGGGACCTTGTCGAGGGAGGCGTGGAGGCGCAAGCGGAGCGCGCGCTGCGCAACCTCGAGGCCGTCCTCGACGCGGCCGGCGCCGCCATGGACGACGTGGTCAAGATCACGATCTTCCTCGCCGACATCGGCGACTTCCCGGCGGTCAATGCGGTGTACGCCCGGCACATGCCCGATCCCGCTCCGGCGCGCTCCACGTTCGCGGTCGGCGCACTGCCCAAGGGCGGCCTCATCGAGATCGAAGCCATCGCCCGGCGCGGCTAGGGCGGCGACGGGAGTGGACCCGCGCGCTTGACGCTTCGGAGGGACCGCCCATACCATCGGGCGACCGCATCATGACATCCAACGAACGCCCGTCGGGCATCGATCGCTGCGGGGCACGGCGCCCCGCGAACGCCCGACGCCGCGCATGAACCCTCCACGAGCCACCACGGCCGTCGTCCTGGCGGCCGGCCTCGGCACGCGCATGCGTTCGGCGACCCCCAAGGTCCTGCACGAACTGTGTGGCCGGCCGATGCTCGAGTACGTCCTCGATGCGTGGGACGAGGCCGCCCGCGAGGGAGCGGGCGCGTCGCGCCCGCTGGTCGTCTACTCCCCGCCGGTCGAGGCCATCTGCGCCGTGTTCGCCGACCGCGCCGATTTCGCCCTGCAGGCTGAGCCGCGCGGGACGGGTGACGCGGTGCTGGCCGCCCTCCGCGCGATCCCCGACGACGCCAGCGAGATCCTCATCCTGTCCGGCGACGTGCCGCTCGTCGGGGCCAGTGACCTGACGTCCGTGCTCGAGGCCCGCCGCGAGGACGATTCGGCGATCGCCCTCGCCACCGTCTTCTCGGCCGACCCGGCCAGCCTCGGTCGCGTGATCCGCAGCGATTTCGGCACGGTCGAGCGCATCGTGGAAGCCCGGGACGCCACCGAGGACGAACTCGCGATCACGGAGATCAACGCCGGCCTGTACGCCTTCGACGGCGCCTGGCTGCGTCGCCGGATCGCGACGCTCCAGCCCTCGGCCGCGACCGGTGAGCTGTACCTGACCGAGCTCGTGCGCCTCGCGCGCGAGGACGGCCGCCTCGTGAGCGCCGTCGCCTTCGAGGACGACGGTCGATTCGAGGGCATCAACGACCGCTCGCAGCTGGCCGCCGCCGAGTGGCACCTGCGCGTCCGGCGCAACGAGGAGCACATGCGCGCCGGGGTCACCATGCGCGACCCGTCCACGGTCTATCTCGACTGGGGCGTGCGCCTCGGCACGGACGTCACCCTCGAACCCAACGTCATCCTGCGCGGCAGGACCTCGATCGGGGAGGGCAGCGTCATCGGGGCCGGCAGCCAGCTCTTCGACAGCGTGGTCGGCGAGCGGGCGCGCGTGTGGGCCTCGATCGTCGAATCGTCGACCGTCGAGGACGAGGCGGTGGTGGGTCCGTACAGCCACCTGCGTCCGGGCTCTGTCGTCGGGCGCGGCGCGGAGGTCGGCAACTTCGCCGAACTCAAGAAGACCCGCCTCGGGGCGGGCTCCAAGCAGCACCACATGAGCTATCTCGGCGACGCCGAGGTCGGCCAGGGCGTCAACATCGGCGCGGGCACCGTGACCGCCAACTACGACGGGGCACGCAAGCACCCGACGACCATCGGCGACGGTGCCTTCATCGGCGTCGACACGATGATCGTCGCCCCGCGCGAGATCGGGGCGGGCGCACGGACCGGTGCCGGCGCGGTCGTCACCAGGGACGTCCCGGCGGGCAAGCTCGCCGTCGGCGTCCCCGCACGGATCCGCGAGATCCGGCCCAAACCCGCAGCGGATGACCCATCGGCGTGAACGCCCCGTTTTTCGAGATCGGCATCATCGTGGTGCTCATCCTGTTCAATGCCGTCTTCTCGGCGACCGAGATGGCCCTGGTCACGATCCGCAAGAGCCGGGTCAACCAGATGGCCGACGAGGGCAAGCGCGGCGCCCGACGCATCCTCCATCTCAAGAGCGACCCGGGACGCTTCCTGGCGGTCATCCAGATCGGCATCACCTTCATCGGGTTCCTGGCGGCGGCCTTCGCGGGGGTGAGTCTGAGCGCTCCGCTGGAGGAGGCCCTCGACGATGTCTCGGCGCTGGCACCGTACGCCGGCGTGATCGCCCTGTTCGTGGTCACCGGCATCCTGACCCTGTTCACCATCGTGTTCGGCGAGCTCGTCCCCAAGCAGATCGGACTCGCCCACAGTGAGCGGGTGGCGTTGTTGTTCGGCGGTCCCGTGGACGTCCTGGGCCGGGTCTTTCGACCCCTCGTCGCCCTGTTGACCGGGACGACGAAGGTCGTCAGCGGCCTGTTCGGCGCCAACGTGGACGCCAGCGAGCGGATCAGCGCGGAGGAGATCCGCCTGATCATCGAGCAGGGTGGTGAGCAGGGCGTCCTGGAAGCCGAGGAGGAGCAGATGATCCATGCGGTCATCGAGCTCGGCGACCTGCGCGTCCACGAGGTCATGGTCCCGCGTATCGCGATGGTCGCGCTGCCCGCCAGCGCGACGTTCGATGAAGCCATCGACCGGGTCATCGATGAGGGCCACTCGCGCATCCCCGTGTACGACGAGACCATCGACGAGATCGTCGGCATCCTGTACGCCAAGGACCTGCTGCCGTTCCTGAAATCCGGCGCTCCCGAGCGTCCGATCCTGCGCACGCTCCTGCGGACCCCCGTGTTCGTGCCCGAATCGATGTCCGTGGACGACCTGCTCCACGAGCTGCAGCGGCGCAAGGTGCACCTCGCCGTCGTGCTTGACGAATACGGTGGCACGGCCGGCCTCGTGACCATCGAGGACCTGCTCGAGGAGATCGTCGGCGAGATCCAGGACGAGTACGACGAGGAGGAGCCGATGATCGTGCACCTCTCCGACGACGAGGTGCGGGTGGACGGCCGGGCCAACGTGAACGACCTCGCCGACCTCTTCGGCACGAAGATCGCGCTCGAGGACGAGGATGAGTACGACACGGTCGGCGGTCTCATCTATCACCGCATCGGCGGCGTTCCGAAGCCCGGCGACCAGGTCAAAGTGGACGGCCTGACGCTGACCGTGGAGACGACCGATGGCCGACGCGTTAGCAAGGTCCTGGTCGTGCGGGTCCGCGATGCGGACGGCAACACCATCAAGGACGATGAGGCGGATCGGTAGGTCGACCGAGTGGCGGGCGCGGTTCGCCGTGTGCTGGCGGCCTGGGTCCGGCGCGTTCGCACCCGTCCGCTCCCCGATATCGCCACCACCGATAGCCCAGGGGCATCGAGTGCTACAACGGGCCTGTGGCGGCCGCCGGAACGAGCGTAGGAGCGCGATCCGTG
>JANOTJ010000414.1:0-2924 GCA_031416295.1 Chloroflexota bacterium | reverse complement strand
CGCGCTGATCGCCGCCGATCTGCCGGAGGTCCTGATCTGCTACGAGGACGTCCTGGCCCTGGCGCTCATGGACGCCCTGCGCCGCTACGACCTGCGCGTCCCCGAGGACATCGGCATCGTGGGCTTCGACGGGATCCAGTTCGCCGAGACGTCGAACCCTCGGCTGACGACCGTGGCCACGCCGCTGGCCGAGCTTGGGCGCCTGGCCGCCTCGTCGCTGATCGAGGCGATCCTGACCGGGCGGCTGCTGGATGCCATCGTCCTGCCCGTGGAGCTCGTCGTCCGCGAGAGCACCATGGCCCAGTACTCGAAGGTCGCCCCGGAGTCGTCACGTGCCTGAGACGCCGCCGGCCATCGAGCTGTCCGACGCGACCAAGATGTACGGCGACGTCGTCGGGCTCGATGGCGTCTCTCTGCGCATCGAGCCAGGCGAGTTCTTCTGCCTCCTCGGACCGTCCGGCTGCGGGAAGACCACGACCCTGAACCTGATCGGCGGATTCCTGCCGCTGACCTCGGGCGATCTTCGGATCGAGGGACGCCTCGTCAACGACCTGCCGCCCCACAAGCGCAACGTCAACACCGTCTTCCAGAACTACGCGCTCTTCCCGCACATGAGCGTGGCCCAGAACGTGGCCTTCGGGTTGCGCATGGCCGGCCTGGGCAAGACCGAGGTCGGGAAGCGGGTCGACGAGTACCTCGACCTTGTCGGGCTTCTGGGCCACAAGGAGCGATCCCCTGCGCAGCTCTCGGGCGGACAGCAGCAGCGGGTCGCCCTGGCTCGAGCCCTGGCCAAGCGACCGGCCGTGCTCCTGCTTGACGAGCCGCTTGGCGCACTCGATCTCAAGCTGCGTCACCAGATGCAGTTCGAGCTCGCGCGCATCCACCGCCAGGTCGGAACGACCTTCGTGTTCGTGACCCACGACCAGGAGGAGGCCCTGTCCATGTCGACCCGGATCGCGGTCATGTCCGGCGGTCGGGTCAGCCAGGTCGGGACGCCGCGCGAGATCTACTACAACCCGGTCGATCGGTTCGTGGCCGATTTCATCGGCGAATCGAACTTTCTGGCAGGTGCCATCCGGCACGAGGACGGGGCGCCCTGGTTCTTTCTCGACGGGGGCGAGCGGATGCCCGCCCCGCACGGAGCGAGCGATGGTCGAGCAACCCTGATGCTCCGTCCCGAATCGCTCGTCGTTGGTCCCGTCGGCAGCGCCCCAGGGCCGGCCATCAAGGGTCGGATCCGGGGCGTGGCGTTCATGGGCAACCACACACGAGTCACGGTCAGCACGGCAGCCGGCGCCCTCGTCGTGCATCGACTCGACCCCGCTGGCGCCGGACCCGGAGTACTTGAGGGGCAGATCGACGAGGAGGCATGCGTCTGGTGGTCACCAACGGAAGCGATCGTGATGGCAGGAACGGAAGCGAGGAGTTGACGATGGATCCCGAGAACCCGAATGTGAACCTGACCCGGCGACGGTTCTTGCAGGCGTCGGCGGGCATCGGCGGCGTGGTCGCACTGGGCGGGCTGGCGGCAGCGTGTTCGCCGAGCGGGGCCAGCACGGCGCCCGGCGCCAGCACGGCCCCCGGCGCCAGCGCCAGCGCGGCGGTCACCACCGCCAAGGGCACCTTCAACTGGATGACCTGGAGTGATCACTACTACGAGGAGCAGCTCACCGAGATCGCGACGAAGCAGGAGATCAAGACCAGCGTCACCGAACTCGCCGACAACGCCGAAGGCTTCACCAAGGTCAAGGAGGTCGGCGGGCAGCTGGACATGATCTCGGGCGATGCCCTGTGGGTGCCCAAGTACTTCGAGGAAGGGCTGATCGAGGCCTGGGACATCAACGAGCTGGCGGTCTCCAAGCACCTGTACTCGATCGCCCGGGAATTCGAGATCTGGCAGACGGCCGACGGGTACCTTGGGTTCCCGTTCGCATGGTCACCGGTCCAGCTCTACTACGACCCGGCGCACGTTTCACCCGCGCCCGACTCGTGGGAGGCGCTGCTCGATCCGAAGTACAAGGGCCACGTCGTCATCGAGAACCAGCCGGTCGAGATCGTGGCCTACATGGCCAAGCTCGGCGGCGCCAAGGACCCCTACAGCATGACCCCCGAAGAGCTGGCCAAGGCCAAGGACCTGCTGACGCGCCTCAAGCCCAATCTTCTCAAGCTCACGCAGCAGGCGACCGAGACCGTCACGTCGCTGGTCAACGGGGAGGCCTGGATCGCGACCGGTAACCTCGGGACGGAGGAGCGGGTCAAGGAGGCCGGCGGACCAGAGCTGAAGGTGTTCACGCCCAAGGAAGGCACCGTCGGCTGGATGGACGCGGAGATGTTCGTCGTGGGCGGCAAGAACACGGCCCTGCTGCGGCCGTATCTGGAGGTCGCCGAGCAGCCTGAGTACATCGCCGAGAACTTCATCCGCTACGGCCGCCCGCTGTTCAACGAGGGCGCCTACAAGCTCCTCGTCGACAAGGGCCAGAAAGACCGAGCCGACCGGTTCCTGTTCAACAAGCCGGAGACCGTCCTGACCATGACCCTCAAGGGCCCGGGTTCGTCGACGCAGGGTGCGATCGACACGTTCAACGAGGTGTTCGGCGCCTAGCCCCGCCTAGCCCGGACGTTCACCTTCCAGGACGAGTCATCCGATGAAGCAGGGTCCTCCCGTGTCGCTGGTCGGGGGGGGGCGGGCGCCACGGAGCGACCGGTTCGGACGGATCGCGCCCGCACTTCCGGGCGCGCTCGCGCTGCTCCTGCTGTTCATCGCCCCGATGGCCTTCATGCTCGTCTTCAGCTTCTGGCGGACCGACGTCGACTTCGACCTCGTGCCCGACTGGAACCTGGACAACTACACGAAGTTCTTCACGGTCCCGACCTATCTACGGACATTCCTGAAGACCATCCTCATGGCCGCGGCCGTCACGGCC
>JANOTJ010000413.1:0-2079 GCA_031416295.1 Chloroflexota bacterium | reverse complement strand
GTTCCTCGAGACGACACTCCGCCGTAATCCGGCTTTGATCGACACGGCCATCGACCTTCACGGCGCAGGCCGAATCGGTCCGAACACGTTCGTTGTGGACCTCGACCGGATCTCGGCGAATGCGCGAGCGAACGCCGAGGCGGCGGGACGCCTCGGATTGCGACTTCAGGCGATGACCAAGCAGCACGGGCGCAATCCGTTCGTGGCCCTGGCGGCCGTTGAGGCAGGCATCGGGGGGATCGTCACAGTGGACGTTTCCGAAGCGCGGATCCTGGCTCGACATGGCCTGCCTATCGCCCACGTAGGCCACCTCGTCCAGATCCCTGCTGCGGACACTGTCGACGTTCTGGCCATGCGACCTTCGGCGTGGACCGTGTTCAGCCTCAGCGCGGCCGAACGCGTGTCCGCCGCCGCGTTGGCGGTCGGGCGCCGCCAGGACGTCCTGATTCGGGTCTGGAAACCAGGCGACTTCCTCCATCCCGGCCAGGAGGGTGGGTTTCGACTGGAGGCCGTGGCCGAAGCGGGTGCCCGGATCTCGCGTCTGCCGGGCGTCCGGGTGGCTGGAGTCACCTCGTTCCCATGTCTCCTCTGGGATGCCGACGCTGCGGTCGTCCGACCGACCGGCAATCTCGACTCCGTGGCCGAAGCGGCCAGGATCCTGCGTGACGACGTGGGCCTCGACCTTGACCAGATCAATGCGCCGGGCGTGACCTGTGTCGGCACGATGCCAATCGTCGCGGCGCGCGGCGCGACCCATGTCGAACCCGGCAGCGCCCTGTCCGGGCACACCCCGCTCCACGCGACACAGGATGAGCCGGAGCTGCCGGCGATGGTCTACGTGAGCGAGATCGCCTCCGTTGATGCGGACACGGCGTATTGCTTCGGGGGTGGGTTCTACGCCCGCTCGCGTCTTCGCTCGGCGCTCCTCGCGGGCGCCAAGGGTCGGCGTATCGTCCCCGCCTTGCAGCCACCCGCCGAGGCGATCGATTACTACGGCAGCCTCGATGTTGCCGAGGGGCCGGCTCCGTCGGTTGGCGACACCGCCGTCTTTGCCTTCCGGTCGCAGGTCTTTGTCGGGCGCTGTCAGGTCGCGGTCGTCGGCGGGATCGCGTCGAACAGCCCCGGAGTCCTCGGGATCTTCGATCAGCACGGCAATCTGCTGGGGCCCGACCAGCTTCCGCTCGGCGCCGACGTCGCGGCCGTCCAGGTTCGCGAACGGTGGGCGGAATACGTGCATACGCAATGACTGGCGCACAAGTAGGCGAGGGCAGGATGGTCAGATTCGTCGTGTGCGGGATGGGCAAGGAGCACATCGCTCGGCTCGTACGTGAGACGGCAAAGGGCGCCGCCGACGCGCGCGTGATGTCGGACTTCGAAGCGGCCGCGTCGATCAAGAGTGGCGCTGCGGACTACTACATCGGGGCCTGCCAGAGCGGCGCCGGTGGGGCTCTGGCCGTGGCGATCGCCATGCTTGGCTGGGACCAGGTGGTCCGGCTGTCCGGGGTGGGATCAACCGGGATCGACGAGTCCCAGGTCGTGACCGCCATCAGCGACGGCAAGCGGGCCTTCGGCATCGCTCACAGTCATGTCGAACTCGCCGTGCCGGTGATCGTGCGAGCCGTCCTCGCAAACTTGCCGGAATGAGCGTCGAGGTCGGCCCGCTTGGGGTCGACGTCCTCAAGGTTCTGATCCTGGGTCTGCTGGGCGCAGCCGCCGCCCTGGCGGCGCATGCCGGCGCCGCTGTCTACCAGGATGGGCTGCGCACTTCGGTGCCCGAGTTGTGGCGGGGTGGGCGCGATCGAAGGGCTCTAGCGGCCTTCTCGTACACGATCAGTATCGGATTCATCGTCGCATACGCGTTGCCATATTCACTTGCCACGGGGATCGTGATCATCCACATCATCCTGCTGGCGATCGATACGATCGGCCTGCGGTTCCGGCGCCGCGAAGTGGCGGTCGTTGTGGGATTCCTGTATGCCGCGTTTGCAACGATCGTGATCGACCTCTTCGTCTCGCTCGTCCGCTCCACGAGAGGGTACGCATCGGGGATAGACCAACTGTTTGCCCCGCTGGCCTACA
>JANOTJ010000412.1:0-1684 GCA_031416295.1 Chloroflexota bacterium | reverse complement strand
GGCTCATCACACACAACCACGAGCGCTTCGCGAAGACGATCCGGGCTCGGCCGGACGCTCCGGGAGTCCTGATCCTGGCTCCCGACGCCGGCGACGAACCCGGACGTACGATCCGACTCCTTCGCTCCTGGCCAGAGGACGACGGCACCCAGGCGGTCCTGGCCCGGACCAACCGCGAGTTGCGACCAGCCGTGATCGGGGCCCTGGCGCTCGGTCTGCCGTTCCGCGCCTCGAAGATCGACCTCCTCGTCGACGATCCCGAACTCGACGACCTGCTGGACCGGATCGCTTCAGACACGCCGGCGACATGGCCGCTGCTCGTTCGGATCGATCGGGTGCGTCGGAGCGCCTCCGTGGACCGGCACGCGCTGGCCACCGCGGTGCTGGCGTGGGCCGCGCCGTACCCCCATCTTGACGCCCTGCGTCTGGCGATCGACGCGACCCGGCGACGGATCGCCGAACTCCGCCGCGACGACGCCAGGCTCTCGTTCTCGACCGCGCACTCGACAAAAGGGTCGGAGTTCGACCACGTTGCCGTCGTCGGGATGGACGAGGGTCGGTTCCCGAGCGGGCGGGCCGTCAGCGAGGCGGAGGACCCGCTTCGGGCGCTGGAGGAGGAGCGCCGCCTCGGGTATGTGGCCTGGACGCGGGCCCGGCGGACGCTGACCCTGAGCTACGACCCGGGCGCACCGTCCCCGTTCCTGCTGGAAGCGTTCAGTCCGGAGGAACTCGGGCTGGACGTTAGGATGGCGCCGTGACGCGACCGACGACGACTCGCCTGCCGAGCCTGGGACCGCGCGGCGAAGGGTGGGTCGCCATCCAGGCCGTTCTGCTGGCCGCCGTCGCCGCAGCCGGCTGGTGGCTTGGGCCGGACTGGAGCGGCCCCGCCCGGCTGGGCGCCATCCTCGCCGGGATCATGGCCCTCGCTGGCGGGGCGGTCCTCGTCGTCCGGGGCCTGGTCGACCTTGGAGGGGCGCTCACGCCGCTCCCCCACCCGCGCGACGACGCCGAGCTTGTACAGACCGGGGTCTACGGTCTGGCCCGCCACCCCATCTATGGCGGGCTCACCCTGGGCGCCGTCGGCTGGTCGCTCGTCCAGGCCTCGCTGGCCGGGATCGTGGCCAGCGCCATGCTCCTCGCGTTCTTCACGCTGAAGTCGTCCCGCGAGGAGGCCTGGCTGGTGGAACGGTTCCCGGGCTACGCCTCGTATCGAACGCGGACCCGGCGATTCATCCCCTGGGTCGGTTGATCTCGCGCATCAGGCGATCGATCGACTCGAGGAACGGCTCCGTCAGGTCTGCAGGCAAGGCATCGCGGATGGAGTCCTTGGGCCCGTACGCGGCGCGGGCGCGGATCGCGGCTGCCCGAAGGTCGCGCAGCTCGTCGTCGCGCAGCCGATCCGGCAGCGGCTCCAGGTGCGCGGCCCAGCGCGTCTGACCCAGGTCTCTGGCAGACGCCAGGAGTCGATCCGCATGACGGGCTGCGATCAGGGCCAGGTCGTCGATCGCGGGGAATTCGTGACGGGCGGGGCCGGTCGTCCGGTGACGGTCAGCCATCCGCTTCGGAGCTTGAGCCTCCGTCCGGGCCAGGAGCGCCGTCCGGACCGGGCCCGACGGCTCCGTCCGGCGGTCGCAGGATCAGCAGCGGCAGGCGCTTGCGCTCCGAGCCGTTGACGAGCAGCCGG
>JANOTJ010000411.1:0-2058 GCA_031416295.1 Chloroflexota bacterium | reverse complement strand
GAGCTGCGCGCGATCGAAGCCGCGGATGTTCGGACGGATGTAGAGCCACAGCAGGGCCGCCCCGACGACACTGCGCACCCAGACCGCGCCCATCGGCCCGGCCCCGCCGAACGCGTTCGCGGCCACAGCCAGACCCACCTGCAGGCTCGTGCTGGAGAGCAGGACGAGTGCCGCAGGCTGCCACGATCGCTTCACGCCAGCGCCTCCGTGGCCACGCACTCGCGCACTGCGCGGGCTGCCCGCTGGACGACCTCGGGTTCCCGGGCCAGCGCGATCCGAAGGAAGCGGTCGCCATCCTTCGGGCGAGCCCAGTAGAACGGCCGACACGGTACTGCGTGGACCCCGCGCTGGAGCAGCCGACCCCACAGGACCGTCCCGCTCAGATCGGCGGGCAGGCGGATCCTGGACACGCTGGCACGGGAGTCCCCGTCGGCGACGGCCGCACGATCGCATCCGGCGAGCTCCTGCGCCAGGATCTCGCGGTTCGCGGCGATGTGGGCGTGCAACTGGTCCAGGCCCCCCGCGGCCATGTCCAGCGCGAACCGTTCCACGACCGCGACAGAGAATGGGGGAGCAGTCAGCAGAATGTCCGAGGCGACCTCGGAGAGGTCCAGGCGCGTGGGGCGGCCCCAGACGAGAAACCCGAGCTTGATGCCGCCGGCCGGCCACAGCTTCCCGGTGTCCTCGATGACGACGTACTCCACGCCCGTCCGGTCGAGCACGGCGTAGGTGTCGAACTGGGCTCGTCGATCGAACGCCCGAAAGCATTGGTCGATGATCAGCGGGATCCCGCGCTCCAGGCACGCCCCTGCCAGGCGCTCCAGCTGTAACTTCGAGAGGACCGTGCCGGTCGGGTTGTTCGGGCTGGCCGTGAACACGGCCTCGAGGTCGTCTCGACCTGCGAGGGGATCCACGGACCCCAACTGGCGCTCGGAGAGCGATACGAGCTCCAGGCCACGACCTCGGAAGACGGCCGGGATGCAGTCGATGACCGGGTTCACCACGCCGACCGTCTTGACCCGTCGAGCGAGCGCACCGGCGACGACGTCGATCGCGACGGTGGACGAATACATGCTCACGATCCGGCCGCTCCCGACCGGGGCAGCGTGCTGGCCCAGCGCGCCGAAGAACGCGGTGTGCGCTCGCGCCTCCAGGACAGCGAACGGCGTCGAGGTCGCCTCCGCCAGGAGCGCAGGGAGATCGGCCGCGATGGCCTGTTGACTCGGGGTCAGGGCGAAGCGTGGATACCCTTCAGCCACGTTCGTGTCGCTGCCCACGCCCAGGAGCTGCATCTGGGTGAGGCTGGCACCGCCCGTCATGCGGTCACCGATGACGCTGGCTCGTGTGGCACCAACCCTCCGTCCGTTCCCCGGAGCGCAGAGCCTACCAGCGTGGACCAGCACGATTCCGGCGCGTCCGCTTTCGGGCGGCCCAGGCCTCGACCCGCGCACATGGTATTCTTACAGTCGTCAGTAAGAACGCTCGCGAGGGAGGACATGAGGATCACGTCGAAGGGGCAAGTGACAATCCCCCAGGCGGTCCGGGAACGGACTGGGCTGCTGCCGAATACTGACGTCGAGTTCGTCGTCGATGGCGCGGACGTCCGGATCATCAAGGTCGACTCGGGTAGGCGGCCCTCGCGAGGTGCCGCTGCCGTCCAGAGGCTCCGAGGCTCAGCCGGTCAGATTCACATGACCACGAACGAGATCATGGCTTTCACCCGGGGCGAGTGATGGCCGCGGTCCTCGTGGACAGCAACGTCCTCCTGGATGTCGCCACGAATGACCCTGCGTGGGGCGAGTGGTCCGCCGACGCCCTGGCCCGGACTGCCGACGAGGCCATCCTCGTCATCAATCCGCTCGTGTACGCGGAGGTCTCCATTGGGTTCGACGCGATCGAGGACCTCGAGGCTGCGCTTCCGACCGACCTGTACCGCCGCGAGGACCTTCCGTACGAGGCCGGGTTCCTGGCCGGCAAGTGCTTCCTGCGGTACCGACGAGCCGGCGGCCTCAAGCGCTCGCCGCTTCCTGATTTCTATATCGGGGCACATGCCGCGAT
>JANOTJ010000410.1:0-1662 GCA_031416295.1 Chloroflexota bacterium | reverse complement strand
CGTCGATGCGGCGTTCCGCCCGGACCAGGAAAGCGCGAGCCATGGCGATCTGACCCGTCGTTCCGGATTGCATCAGACGTTGCCCAGTACACGGACGCCCGCAAGGGCCGAGGCGACATGCTGATCTCCTCGCCGCTTCCCTCTCTCGAACTGCTCCGGTGAGAGGATGAAGGGGTCGATCGCGCGGTTCAGCCGCCCCCCGATCGCGGTGAGTCGTTCGATCAAGGCTGGGCGATCCTTGATGTCGCCGACGATCAGCAGATCGAGATCACTGTTTCGAGTACCACCGCCGGGTTCGGCCAGGGAGCCATATGCATAGACCCCGTAAACACCTTGCCCGCGCAAGGCCTCCGCGAGCGGGAGATCGACGAGGGCGGTGGCGTAGGCCATCGGGTAATGCAAGCTCTGCCTGTCGGCCTCGAACTCGTCGCGTCCGGCCCGGCGGGTGCGCCGAGCCAGACCGCGCTTTTCCAGCGTCGCAAGGGCGGAGACCGCCGGCGTATATGCGAGCCCTGCGGCCTGGGCGATATCAGCCATGGGCAGTGGTAGATCCGCATGCAGCATGAGGACGCAGTTGACGAGTGCGACGCTGCGTGAGAGCACGAAAGCCACCATAGTTTCTATGCTGAGAACATACAAAGTATGCCGGGGAGCCCGGCTGTGTCAACCGCTGGCCCTGATCACGAGGCCGGATCAGAGAGCACGGTCCAGTCCCCGGTCGGGAATCGTCGATCGAACGTGGCGATCGCCTTCCCCTGGGTCGATGACATGCTCGCCGCGATGAGCGCGTCGCCGATCGAATCGGCCGTGCCGTCTCGCCATGCTCCGAGCCATCGAAGGACGTGCTCCTTCAGGAATTCGGGGACGATGATGTTTCGACGTGCCACCAGATCGATGAGCGCTGCGGCGATGTTGCGCCGCTCGTGCCTGTATTCCCAGCGCAGGACGTGAGCGGCCTCCAGCAGGGAGATGACCGAGATCGCGCGAGTTGCCTGGGTCTCGATCACGATCGCGGCGGCTTGGGCGCGCGCCGAATCGTCGCCAGTCAGGTAGCGGACGATGACGGAGGTGTCGACGTACATCACCGGCGGCGTCGCCGGGCGACGGGCGTTGGCGGCACCTGGGCACTCTGCTCGACCTCTTTGGCCAGATACCCCCGCCATTCCTCGGCGATCGCTTCACCGACGGCGGTATCGATCTCCAACGGCTCCGGAGGCGTGCGCGGCGAAGGCCCAAGGATGCCGGCCAGGGATCGTGTGTGAGGTGCTACCGGACGGATGAATTCGACGATCAGGCGGCCGTGCTCGATGCGCTGGACCGCAACATCCTTCGGCTGGATGTCGAGCGCTCGGCGGCGGCTGGGCCGGGTTGTAGGATGCCCGCGTGCGTGCCCTGCCCGCCCGTGTCCGACAGCCCGACCTGTTGTCGCGCCGCTTTGACCGCGCCATCATCCTGCTGGTCCTTGTCCTCGGGGTCGTGACGGTCGCGATCTGGTTCGATCCGCTCCTCCCGACCAGCGTCGTGAACCTGCCGATGGATATCGCCATCAACGTGGCGGCGACCCTCGTTGGGGGGACGGTCGCGATCCTCGCCTGGGTCCGCTGGCGCGAGACGGGCCGCTCGACCGCTCTCTACCAGGCCTCCGCGTTCACCGCGTTGTCC
>JANOTJ010000409.1:0-5631 GCA_031416295.1 Chloroflexota bacterium | reverse complement strand
TGTTGGATGAAGCTCGGCGATGCCGTGCTCCGCGAGAGTGGCGGCCGTGGTGAGATCGGCGATATCGGTCACGTCAACGGCGATCCTCCAGGTGTCGCGCGGCATCCGGCTGGCCGGCGGAGCTCCCTGTTCTGAGGTGTGGCGGTACCACTCCGCCCACGCCGTTGCTTCCGTGTCGGCCAGGTAGAACCCCCGAACGACGGGCCCGGTCTGCCAGCGGCCGTCCGCCGCATCGGGCGTCCACAGGAAGGGATCGCCGCCGCCGCGGTTGACCCGCCACCAGACGCCCTGCACGGCGATCCGTGCGGCGGGTGGCTCGATCAGGAGAACGAGTCGTTTTCGAGCTCGGCGACGAGCCTGGAGACTTCCTTGTATCGCCCATGACCCAGGGCGATCAGGGGCCGTTCATCGCCGAGCGCCAGGAGCGGCTTGTTCAGCCAGAGCGGGATGTATTCGGCGTCCATCGTTCGCGACAGGCGATCGACGATGGCGATCAGCTCCAGGAGTCGCGCCCGAAACTCGGCTGACGGCCGGCGCGTGGCGCGCGCCCAGGACGTGACCGTACCGACTCCGGCACCGGTCGCCGTCGCGATGTCACCCGTCTCGACGCCGAGCGACCGTACCCGCTTGACTTCCTCTGCGTAGGCTGTGGCAGCGCTCATCTGTACTCCTTCTGTAGTGTCAGAGTAGTCAAGACGTACCGGCTCGTCAACCGCTGACCCTCACGACGTGCGCCGTCTCCACTTCGGGTCGAGGTCGCGTCGGTAGTGATGCTTGCCGTCGTCGCCCAGGACGTACCACTCGGGCCAGGGCGACCCGTTGAGCTCCCACGGCGGCCCAGTCCCAGTCCGGGATCGGCTGCGCGCCCTGGTCCACGCGACGGGGCGGCTCGGCGTCGCTGAACAGGCATCGATTGAGCATGTGGGTGTCGCCGCCCGGGCCGCCGCTCGATGTTCGCCAGTAGCGCCGGCCATCGAAGTCCCAGTACCGGTTCGGCCGCTGGTACCCGCGGAAGTAGGCGAGGTAGCTGTCGGGATGCTTCGCGATCGCGGTGTCGCGGACCGCCCACGCGACCATCGGACACCGCTCCAAGACCACGTACTGGTGGGGTGGCGGGTATTGCGTGGCCGTCACCCACGAGATGGCCTCGATCGCCTCGAGCAGGTCGTGGAACGTGCCGTCCTCGCTCACGACCTGGCCATCCACGACCGACAGGCGCATCGCGGCTACGTTCGACTTCCGGCACCGCCGAGGAGGCGCTCGAGCTCGTCGCCGTGCCCATCGAGCGACCACATCCGGATCCTCGGCCGCATCGCCCGGCGGCGCTTGTCGGATGCGCCCTCCCGCACCGGATCGATCCCGCGCTTGTCGGTCAGGAGTTCGACGTCGCGGATGTGGCCGTAGTCGGGCGTGCCATCGACCGCGTTGCCCTGCATGGAGATCGCATAGCGGTAGCCGCCGGTCACCCGCGCGACGGACCAGACGCCGGAGCGCGGCAGATGCAGTAACACGACGATGTCGCCGACCTGCATGGCGTCGGGCTGGCTGGGCAACAGGCGTCGATTGCCGCGCCAAGCGTCCTGCTGGTACTTCGGCAGGCGGTCGCCACGTTCTCGAAGGTCGGCCAGGTGCGCGAGATCGAGCTCGGGTCGATAGCCCCATCCCTGGCGCAGCCGACCGGCCAGCAGCTCGCCCCAGAGGAACTCGCGCCGCTGTTGGTCGGTCCGGATCGCCCAGTAGCGGGTCATCGGTTGAGTGTAGCGATGCCATCCGGTGGGTTCCTGGAGCGGCGGAAGGTGGCATCCTCACGACCGGTCCGTTCCATCGCCGTCCCGGAACGGCGCTGATAAGCGGCAGATGATCGACAGGGCGTATCGTCATCGCACCATGACAAGGAGTCCGCAAGATGGCCATTGACGAGCGACCGGCCGACGATCCCACATACGAGATCGAGCCGAGCGTCCAGGAAGAGCTCATCAAGCACCCAGGCAAGTGGGTTGCGATGACGCGGTCACGGATCCTCGCGATCCGCGACACGCCGGCTGAGGCATACGCCGCGGGACGTGAAGCGGGCGTCGGGATGCCGATCCTCTATCAGGTCCCCGACACGCGGGCGCGGTACTCGTACTTCTAGGGGACAACGTGCCTCGAATACCGGCGACCCACGTCGGCGCCGGCCCGGATGGGGCGGACATCTTTCGCCCCATCATCGTTGTCTCGATCGAGGTCGCAGCCATCGGCGTCCGGGTGCCGGCCATTGTCGATTCCGGCGCGGACAACACGCTCGTTCCATTCGAGTTGATCCGACCGCTCGGCATCGGCTTCGCGACCCTGCCGCCGGGGCCAGGTGGCTCGGGCCCGGGAGGCCGTCTGGATGTGCGGCCTTGCAAGGGCATCATGCGCTGGGATGCCGGGAACGCCATCCTGATGACCAAGTTCCTGGTCGCGGAGCCAGGCAAGGGACCCGATACGGTCCTGTTGGGGCGAGCAGACTTCTTCAAGTTGTACATCCCGCGCTTCCATTGGCACAGGGACCCGCCAGTCTTCGACCTCGATCCAGGCACGACTGGAAGGCGTTGAGTGCACCACGTCGAAGTCTTGGGCGTGCGCACGACACGGGTCGTCATGCTGGCATTCCCCGTACGAACCTCGGGTACGCGCGAACCCGTGATGCCGTGGGCCTTGCGGATCCTGCCGCCGGTCTCCAGGTTCGCGAAGGGCAGGACCGGCCCGGCCGGCAGGCGTGCCGCGACGTCCTTTGGCAGCGCGTCGGCGAAGGCTCGCAGGAGCGCGTCTTCGTGCTCGTCAGGCGTCGCGGTCTCGGCCCAGGAGATCGTGAAGTCGCCGAGCCCGTCGAGCGTCTTGAGCCAGTGGCCGCCCGCGTGTGGCGCTCGATCGCCCAAAGACTCGACCTGTGACAGCCGAGCTGTCGCAACGCCCCGCCATCGTCGGATTCAACTCGCTGGCGACCGGGTCGGCGATGGATGTGCGGAGGTCTCTCATGTCACGGCACCCGCTTGGCCGATGGTCCTACTTGCGTTGTGATAGCGTAGGTGCTATCAATGGCCGTGGCAAGGGGTGACGCTTGGCCCGCCTGGGACGTGCATCTATCGCAGGAGGCCATCGAATGGCTCACCGGCTGCACCACGGACCACGCGGCCCTCGGGCGGGTCATGAGCAAATTCAACTTCATCATCCAGAAGCTCGAGCTCGTCGGACCAACGGTCGGTGAGCCAGACATCAAGAAATTGATCGCGACGGACCAGATGTGGGAGATGCGCGTGAAGGACCCCACCGGGGCGTACCGCATGTTCTTCCGGTTCGGCAAGATCGGCGAAGAACGCATCGTCGCGGTGGCATTCGGACGCAAGAAGAGTGGCCAGGACTTCCCGAGGTCGGTCATCGACCTCGCCCAGCGCAAGGTGGATGCCTACCTTGGAGAGCTGGGAGCTGACGGCTTTGCCGAGGACTGAGGTATATCGATGAGGTGGCGAGATCTCGCCCGAGAGCTCGAGGAGCGTCCGGACTTCCGGGCCGCCTACGAGCAGCAGTTCCCCTACGCCAACGTGGCGCTCGCGGTCGTGGGGCTACGTGCGCGGCACGAACTCACACAGCGCGACTTGGCCGAGCGCGCAGGTACGCCACAGCCAGTGATCGCGCGCCTGGAATCGGGCCGCCACCCCGTGGAGATCAAGCTGCTGTCGAGGATCGCCGGCGCAGTCGGGGAGTCGTGGACGGTGACGTTCGTCCCCGAGGTCGATCCGGAGCAGGCGAGGGCCGCGGCCGGCGCCCTCTGATCCGCGCAGCGATCGCCACGGCCCAGCCCGCGACACGACCTTGACGGCTCAGGTCGCCCAGCGCGACTTCGTGGCCGTCGGCCAGGTGCTCGAGATCGAGATCAGGTCGATAGCCCCATCCCTGGCGCAGTCGGCCGGCCCTGCAGCTCGCCCCAGAAGAACTCGCGGCGCTGCTGGTCGGTCCGGAGCGCCCAATAGCGGGTCATGGCCATGAGTGCTCCCGGTCAGCTGACGGGGGCCTCACGGAGCGAGCGCAGATAGATCTCCTCGGCGATCCCGAGGACCTCCCAGATGGCGATGTCCTCGTCCACGTCAGGCCAGTGTGCGGTCAGCCCGCGTGGGCCGATCGTCCAGTGGGCGCGCTGCGCCGCGGTCGCTCCGGTCAGGCGCGCCGACATCGTGATCGGCAGGCTGACCTCGCGCTCGTCGTCGAGCTCGAACACGAGCCGGCGATCGTCGGTCCTGATGCTCTTGATGGTCGGAAGGGTCATGGCTGGACTCGCTGGCAGACGGCATCGAAGCGCTGGAGGAGCGTCTCGCGCTGCTCCGCGACGAGCGCCCTGATCCGATGAATCTCCCGCGGAGCGTACTCCATGCTGTGGCCCAGCGAAACCGGCTCCAGCCAGAACTTCGCGAGGCCGCCGTTGCCTTCGACATGGACGTGGCGAGGCTCGACGCAGTCGGCCATCACGATGAACAGCCGGTACGGTCCGGCTCGCATGAGTGTGGGCATCGGCAACCTCGATGCGGCCGCCGGCGGGATCTATGAGCGTAGTCGGCGGCACGTATCTGGTGATCACCGCTGCACCTGATCACCGAGCTCCTCGTGGCACACGACCGGCCGCTTGTTCAGCCGGTCCCCAGGGTCTTCCGCAACTAGCCGCCGAAGCAGCGCGTCTTCGTGCTCGTCCCGGGAGGCGGTTTCGGCCCAGGTGATCGTGCACGTATCGAGCCCGTCGACAAGGCATGGGCGTGGAAGAGCTGTCATTGTCACAGGGACCAATTACTGCTATATTGTCATTCCAACAATGACAGTATCCCACGATCTCCTGCGCCTGAAGCTCGCCGAGTCACTCGCGGCGGAACCGCCCGCCCTGACCCGGCGCGATGTGCGCCTGCCCGGCATTCCCGGCAAGGCGTTCGCGGTCATCGGCGTGCGCCGCGGCGGCAAGACCTCATTCCTCGCCCAATGCCGGGCCGACCGGCTCGCCGAGGGTCGCCCCCGCGAGGCGCAGCTCCTGATCTCGCTGGAGGACGAGCGCCTGGCCGGCCTGTCGGTGGCCGACCTTGGCTGGCTACTCGAGGAACACACACGTCAGTTCCCCGGCATGCGCGAGGCGGGCGGGATGACGCTCTACCTGGACGAGGTGCAGACCGTGCCCGGCTGGGAAGGCCTCGTTCGTCGCCTGATGGATGCCCGCGGTGTCGAGCTGTTCGTCTCGGGATCCTCGGCCAAACTCCTCTCGCGTGAGGTGGCGACGAGCCTGCGTGGTCGGGCGATGGAGGTACTGGTCCATCCGTTCAGCTTCCGCGAGGCACTGCGCCACGCCGGAGTGGAGCCGCCCGGGCCCGTGGAGCGGCTCCTTCCCGCGGACCGCGCGGCGCTGGATCAGCGGCTCCGGCGCTACCTCGCCGAGGGAGGCTTCCCGGAGGCGCAGGGCGCGGCACCACGCGACCGTGCGGCCCTGTTGAACGGCTACGTGGACGTGGTCGTGCTGCGCGACGTCATCGAGCGCCACGCGGTGAGCAATCCGTTGGCGCTCCGCTGGATCGAGCGGCAGCTCCTGGCGAATCCCGGGGGATCCTTCTCGGTGAAGAAGCACTACGACACCCT
>JANOTJ010000408.1:0-4571 GCA_031416295.1 Chloroflexota bacterium | reverse complement strand
GCCGCCTCGGCGCCCCGACCGGTCGTCAGGCACAGCCCGGGCAGGGCGAGCATCGTGTCCCGGCCCCAGTCGTTGAACCCGGGGTCGCCGGCGATCACCGTGCGCCCGTCCACGAAGCCCGGGGTCGTGCGTCGGACGAGGAAGGCAACAGCCGCCAGCACGAGCTGCCGGACCTCGGCGGAGGCGCTGCCGGCGTCGGCCATGGCGAGCAGGGCGCGATCGCGCGCGCGGGCCTGCGCGAGGGCCAGCTCCGGTGAGGCGCGATCGACGCCTGGGCCGTCCGCTTCGGGATTGACGCCTGGGCCGTCCGCTTCGCGATCGGCGCCCGCGTCGTCCGCTTCGGGATCGGCGCCCGCGTCGTCTTCGGCGGTCAGGATGAGCGTGAACGGCCGCCCCGGTCGAAGCTCCGCCTGGACCGTGACCGGGATCCAGGCATCGGTCGCATCGAGCTGGCCGCGGGCCGTCTCCTCCCGGAGCCGGATGCCCCGCCACCACCGTCCGGCCGGCACGACGGTGGCGCCCGGCGCGAGGATGCGCAGCGGCCCGTCGCCGGGCCCCCCGGGTCCATCCGCCGGACCCGCCACCGCGTGATGGTCGCGCCGGGCCGTGAGCGGCTCCAGCCGCAGCAGGGCCGACCCGCCATCGATGGCGTAGCGAATGTAGGTCGTATTCGCCTCGTGCGCCATCCAGACCCGTCGGTCCAGGTGCAGCCCGTTCCCGAGATCGAACGACCAGACCGGCATGGAGCCGTCCAGGCGGACGTCGCGGAGGTGCGCCGGGCCGTCGCCGACGAATGATCCGTCGGTGCGTTCCAGGGCATGCAGGCTGACCCGGCGATCGCCGACCTCGAGCGTCTCGAGGCATCCGCCGACCAGCACCGTGCGCTCGACCGGCGGCGCAAGAGCCGCGATCAACAGCCCGTGGTATGTCCGTGTCGGCGTCCCGGCGAGCGTGCCCATGGCATACCCGCCGAGGCCGTTGGTGACCAGCCATTCGGTGGAGATCGAACGTTCCGTGGGTTCCGGCACCCCTCCATGGTGATCCTGCCGACAGGTCGCCGGGAACCGTTCCGACACATCCGACGTACTATCCCTCGACATCACTCGACCGGACCAGCGTCGGTCACCCCATCCGCCGCATGTCCGCGAGAGAGGCCGATGACAAGGATCCAGGAGACCGGCGACAAGGTCCTCGCCAATGTCGAACGAGTCATCGTCGGCAAGCATCACGAGGTCCGGCTGGCCCTGGTGGCCCTCCTGTGCCGTGGCCACCTGCTCATCGAGGATGTACCGGGCACCGGCAAGACGGTCCTCGCCAAGGCCATCGCGCGGAGCCTGGGCTGCACGTTCCGACGGATCCAGTTCACGCCGGACCTGCTGCCCTCCGACGTCACCGGCCTGTCCATCTACAACCAGAAGACCCAGGAGTTCGAGTTCCGGCCGGGCCCGATCATGAGCCAGGTCGTCCTCGCCGACGAGATCAACCGGGCGACGCCCAAGACCCAGTCGAGCCTGCTCGAGTGCATGGAGGAGCGCCAGTCCACGATCGACGGCATCTCGCACGCCATGCCCGACCCGTTCCTGGTCATCGCCACCCAGAACCCGATCGAGTACGAGGGCACCTTCGCGCTCCCCGAGGCGCAGCTGGACCGGTTCATGCTGCGCATCCGGATGGGCTATCCGCAGCCTATCGAGGAGATCGTCATCCTCGATGAGCAGAAGCGCAGCCATCCCCTCGATCAGCTCGAGGAGGTCCTGGCGGCGGACGACCTGCGAACCCTGCAGGACGCGGTGCGCGAGATCTACGTGGACTCGACCATCAGTGAGTACATCGTCCGCGTCGTGGGTGCCACGCGCACCCATCCCGACGTCTACCTCGGCGCCTCGCCGCGCGGATCGATCGCGCTGTACCGGGCGGGCCAGGCCCTGGCCGGCATGCTCGGGCGCGATTACGTGATCCCCGACGATATCAAGGCGCTCGCGGAGCCCGCCCTCGCCCATCGCCTGATCATCAAGACCAGTTCATCCATCCACGACGTGGCGGCCGGCCAGGTGGTGCGCGAGATCCTCGACTCCACGTCCATCGACGGCGTGCGACCGACCGGCGGTGGGCCGACCGAGTTTCGACCGGCCGGGGCCGCCCGCCCGGCGTCCAGCGGCGCCTGACGACGCCGTCGATACGCGACTCGCACTGACGATCCGATGATCCGACGACTCCAGGGACTGGTCATCGTCACCGTCCTTATCGTCGCCGCGTTCTCGACCGGTTTCTCGTTCCTGTTCTATCTCCTGTATCTCGCGATCCTTGTCCTGGGCGGCTCGTACGTCCTCGTCCGACTCGGTCTGACCGATCTCGAAGCCGGCTATGCCGTGAGCCAGCTCCATGGTCACGTCGGGGACCGCATGCACGTGACGTACACGCTGCGCAACAACAGTCGCCTGCCCAAGCCGTGGCTGGAGATCCACAATCCGACCACGCTGCCGGGCGGGCTGCCGGGTCGGGCCATCGACCTCGCCGCGCGCAACGAGCGCTCGTGGCTCATTCGGGCCCCCCTGTCGCGTCGCGGTCACTTTCGCATCGAGCCGCTGCACATCCGGACGGGCGACCCGTTCGGCTTCTTCGAGGCCCAGGCGACCGTCGGGCAGGGAGTCGGCGTCATCGTCTACCCGCGCCTGGAGCCGTTGCCCTCCTGGCGGCTCCCGTCCGCCAGCCTCGAGGGCAGCCA
The DNA here is from genome assembly GCA_031416295.1 of Chloroflexota bacterium. Classification (GTDB taxonomy): domain Bacteria; phylum Chloroflexota; class Limnocylindria; order Limnocylindrales; family CSP1-4; genus SPCO01. Next base: position 1,846 of record JANOTJ010000408.1, on the reverse strand, counting down.
CGCCTCGCCGCAGCGCACGCTCCAGACGACACCCCTGGCGACCACCGTTCGCCCGTACGCGCCGGGCGACAGCATGAACCGCATCCACTGGCGGTCCACGGCCCGGCACGGCGAGATTCAGGTCAAGGAGTTCGAGCTGGAACAGACCGCCGACGCCTGGATCATCCTCGACCTGCAGCGCAGCATCCAGGCTGGCCGCGGCGAGGAATCGACGACCGAGGCGGCCATCCGCGCGGCGGCCGCGATCGCTGCCAAGGCCCTGGCCGAGAACCGCGCCGTGGGCATGACCATCAATGCCGGGCGGACCGTCTACCTGCCACCCGATCGTGGCGGCCGGCAGCATCAGAAGGTCATGCAGCTCCTGGCCGCGGTGGAGGCGGACTCCTCGGTGCCGTTGGTGGAGACGATCGTGGGCTCGCTGGGGCGGTTGCGCCGGGGCATGACCGCGATCGTCATCACGGCCTCCCAGGACGCCGCCTGGGTGCGACCGTTGGCGGCGTTGCGGGCGCGCGGTGTCGCATGCGTCGTGGTCACCCTGGATGCCGCCGCGTACGCCCGCGGGGCCATGCCCGCCGATGCCGTGCCGGCCCCGCCACTTGACGACGGGAGCCCGGAGGCCACGCGCGCCCGCGCCCTGCGCCATGCCCTCGCCGAGTACCAGATGCGCACCTACATGATCACCCCGGGCCGGCCGCTTGGTGAGGTCCTCGCCGCATGAATCGGCGCCTCCCACTCGCTCCGTCCGAGGGCTGGTTGACCGTCGGCCTGATGCTCCTGCTGTGCCTGACCCTGGCCTGGTCGCTTGACGACGCCCGCCTGGTCCTTGGCCGCGAGGGGTACACGGACTTCCTGGTCTGGTCGGCGGTCGGCGGCGTGGTTATCGGGGTCCTTGGTCCCAAGGTCGGCTGGGGCCGCTGGCGGACCTTCATCGTGGGCGCCATCGGGGCGGCCCTCCTCACGCCGATCCTCGCGGGCCTCGTCCTGCTGCCCGACGGCGGTTCGCTCGCCGAGCTGTTCACGGCCACGGCCAACGCTGCCGCCGGGGCGTTCGAGGATCTCGTCGTCCTTGATCAGCTGACCACGCGCGAGGTCGGACACCACCTGTGGATCCTCGGCCTGCTGGTGTGGGGAACGTCCATGTTCGCAGCCTACGCAGCCTTCGGCCATCGTCGGCCGCTGGGTGGCATCATCCTCATCGGCCTGCTGCTGGTTGCCAATATCTCGCTGACGGTCCGCGAGCAGCTCGTCTATCTCGTCCTGTTCTCGCTCGCCGCCCTGTTCCTGATGATCCGGTTCCACACGCTCGAGGAACAGGAGGACTGGCTGCGCCGGCGGATCGGCGATCCGACGGCCATCTCGAGGCTGTACCTGCGCGGCGGGACGATCTTCATCGTGGCCGCGGTCACGGGTTCTCTGCTCTTGACGACCGTGGCTGCGTCCGACCCGCTGGCGGGCATGTGGACGGACATGAACGGCCGGCTGATCGAGCTCTCGCGGGGCATCGAGCGGTACCTGCCGGCATCCGGATCGGGCCGCGCCCTCGGCCCGTCATTCGGCTCGACGGCGACGATCCGCGGGTTCTGGACGACCAACGACAGCCCGGCGCTCACGGTCGCGATCGCGGCCAGCGAGCGCGACGTCCCCTACTGGGCCGCGGCGACCTACGATAGCTTCGAGCTCAACGGCTGGCGGACGAGCGAGACCCGGTCGCAGGCCCGCGAGTCGCACGAGGGTCTGCTGGCGGAGACCGGCGACGAGGTGGACACGACCGGCCGGCGCGAGCTGACCGTGACCATCACGCCGGCCGGCGCGAGCTCGCTCGTCTTCACGGCGCACGCGCCGACCG
>JANOTJ010000407.1:0-7568 GCA_031416295.1 Chloroflexota bacterium | reverse complement strand
CGGTATTAGCCACCCTTTCGGGCAGTTATTCCCCACTTCGGGGCAGGTCACCTACGCGTTACTCAGCCGTCCGCCACTAACGAACAGAGCAAGCCCTGTTCGTCCGTTCGACTTGCATGTCTCATGCACGCCGCCAGCGTTTATCCTGAGCCAGGATCAAACTCTCCGAATGTATGCACCGTGTTGCCACGGCGACTTCTATCCGAGGGTCTGATCGCTCGCTCATCCGTATCCGGATCTCTTCCTATCACTCTTCAGTTGTCAAGGTGCATCGTCGAGGGCAAGACAGCGCTCGGCGCGGACCCCTCATGGTGGGGCTTCGCAGTCACGATGTCAAACCATTCGACTCCGGGTCACAGGCTCGCGACCCCGGTCGAGCCGACCGCTCGGATCGGTCGCACGGCGGCGAATACTAGGTGGGGTCGGGGGGCCTGTCAAACGGGCGAGGCCGCCAGTGTCGAGGCCGCCAGGCGCCTGGGCGTCAGATCGGGCTCGACTCGACCAGCAGGATGAAGGCCGCGGCGGCCAGCCAGGCCAGCAGCGCGAGTTCGGCAGAGCCCTCGTTCCCGAGCGGTCCGACGAGCACGAGGTAGAGGACCGCACCGAGCACCGCGGCCGAGGCTGCCTTGGCCAGGCGCAGACCGATCTCGGCGAGCAGATTGCTCATACGGCTCGCCGACCCTGGAGGGCGCGGATGAGGGTCACCTCGTCGGCATATTCGAGGTCGCCCCCGACCGGCAGGCCGCGGGCGATCCGGCTGACCACCGCAACGGTCGATGCCAGGCGTTCGGCGATGTACATCGCGGTGGCTTCCCCTTCAAGCGTCGGATTGGTGGCCAGGATGACCTCCTCGAACGGGATGCCGTCCCGGGCTGCCTCGTCGGCGCGTCGTAGCAGCTCGCGGATGCGCAGGCGCTCGGGTCCGATGCCGGCGATCGGCGAGATCGCTCCGTGGAGCACGTGGTAGAGGCCCTTGAACTCCGAAGTCCGCTCGAGGGCCAGGACGTCCAGGGGCTCCTCGACGATGCACAGTCGACGCTGGTCACGGCCGGGGTCACGGCAGATGGCGCACAGCGCCTGATCGGCGATGTTGAAGCAGCGTTCGCAGAAGACGACCTTGTCGCGCACATCCACGAGGGCCGCTGCCAGCGCACGTGCTTCGGCGTCGGGGGCGCGGAGCAGGTGATAGGTCAGGCGCTGCGCGGTCTTGGGCCCGACGCCCGGCAGCCGCGCGAACGACTCGATGAGCCGGGCGACGGGTTCGATCAGGGGCGTAGCCACGCGGCGATCACATGCCCGGCATGCGCAGCCCGCCGGTCACGGCGGCCATCTTCTGCTCGGCGACCTCGCGGGAGGCCCGCAAGGCATCATTGACCGCAGCCACAACAAGGTCCTGGAGCATCTCGACGTCGTCCGGGTCCACGGCGGATGGGTCGATCGTGACGCTCACGAGTTCCTGTTTTCCGGTCACGGTCGCGCTGACGACGCCGCCTCCGGCCGACCCGTCGATGGTCGTGGTCTCGAGTTCGCCCTGGATGCGCAGCATCTCCTGCTGCATCTGCTGGGCCATGCGCTGCAGGTTGGCCATGCCCATCGGAAGTCCTCCTTCGATCATCGTCTTCGGCGAAGTCTGCCGGATTTCGGCGGATGCGTTGGGTCGCGCGAGAGGCCGTGTGTGCCGACCGATCAGTCGACCTCGCCGACGTCGACGAGATCGTCCGCGAATATGCGCCGCGCCTCGGCCAGGATGTACCCGTCGTCGGCCGGCGGGGCTGCCGGGATCTCCACGTTCGCGACGACGCATCGGATGCCGACATCACGCCCGAGGATCTCGGCGATCCCGGCTTCGATGGCGGCGCGCTTGCGCTCGGCCACGTCACGCAGGAAGGCCTGCTCCTCGGGGAACCCGAGCGCGATGATCGAGCCATCGAGTGCGACTGGCCGGCACATCATGATGAGCGGCTTGATGACCGGCTGGCGACTGAGCGCTGCCACGATGGCGGGCCACGCACCGAGGACCGCGTCGAGGGTCAACAGGCCGGCGCTCTGCGGGGCGCTTGGCGGCGCGGGCTCCGAGGCGGTCGGGGTCGGGGTCGGGGTCGGGGCGGTCGGGGTCGGGGCGGTCGACATCATGGGACCGGCCAACAGCGCGAGTTCCAGCTGCAGACGGAGTCCGCCGATCGTCGTGCGGTCGGGGTCGATGGCCACCAGGCGACGGGCGACGGCCGTGAGGACGACGCGATCGCCGGCCGCCGAACCGCTGGCATCGGCGACGATCCGTACCCGGATGGCATCGACGACCTGATCGAGCAGTGCGCGCGGATCGCGGCCGCGCTCGTCGAGATCATCGAGGATGGCCATGCCTGCCCCGGCATCGCCGGACGCGAGGGCGCCGATGAACCCGGATACAGCCGCGGCATCGGCGAGGCCGAGGAGTTCCCGGACCTGCGGCTCGGTGATCTCGTCGGGCGACGTCGCGATGAGTTGATCCAGGATGGACTCGGCGTCGCGCATGCCACCGGCAGCGAGGCGGGCGACGAGCGCGAGCGCATCGGCCGACGCCGTGCGCCCTTCCGAGTCGAGGATGCGCACGAGCTTGCCCTTGATCTCGGCGATGGTCAGGCGCCGGACGTCGTAGCGCTGGAGCCGCGACAGGATGGCCGGAGGGAAGCCCGACGGTTCGGTCGAGGCGAACATGAAGATGACGAATGGCGGCGGCTCCTCGAGCGACTTCAGGAGCGCGTTCCAGGCATCCTTCGTGATCTGGTGGGCCTCGTCCAGGATGTACACCTTGCGGCGCAGGTGGGCGGGCGGGTAGGCGAGCCGATCACGCAGGTCGCGGACCTCGTTGATGCCGCGGTTCGAGGCAGCGTCGATCTCCAGGACATCCAGCGTCGTCCCCTCGCGGATCGTGACGCAGGCGTCGCAGGCATCGCACGGATCGCCGTCGCGGAGATCCGTGCAGTTGACGGCCTTGGCCAGGATCCGGGCGAGTGACGTCTTGCCCGTACCGCGCGGTCCGACGAACAGGACAGCGTGGGCGACACGCTCCGTGCGCACGGCATTGCGCAGCGTGTCCACGACGGCCTGCTGCCCGACGATCTGGGCAAACGTCTGGGCTCGCCATCGGCGATACAGGGCCTGGTGGGGCACCGACGTGGTCACGACCTACTCCCGTCCGGGGGCGCGCGAAGTGGAATTGCCGTGCACCCTCCGTCGACCTGAGCGTTCCCGGGCCCACCACGACGAGCGACTCGGACCAGGCCGTTCCGCGGCACCCGACGAAGATCGCTTAGTGCTGCTTCCTTCCGGATCTGACACGATTCGCGGTTCGTCGCTGCGCGGGACCCGGTCCTCAACGTCACACCGCCAGGCGGCGACCGAGAACGGAGACCTCGAGAGGGGATTCAGCCCTGCTGGAGCGGATTGCAGGCTACAGGGCACCGCTAGTTCCCCGCCTAGCACGGCCCGCGAAGGATAGCGCGGTTCGCTCGTCGGCGAGGCCGCGACGGGTGCCAACACACACCTCGGGCGTCCGCGACCGACGCGGTGTGGCGGAGAGGGCGGGATTCGAACCCGCGACGGGTTGCCCCGAACCGCATTTCCAGTGCGGCGCCATAGTCCACTAGGCGACCTCTCCCCGGACACATCGGGACCGGCCAAGGTCGGCCGGTCCATGTGCGAGCGAGGATGGCGGAGAGGGCGGGATTCGAACCCGCGGTGCTTTCGCACACCGCTTTTCGAGAGCGGCACCATCAACCACTCGGACACCTCTCCGCGGGAGAGGATACCAAACGTGTCGACGGCGTCGGGATGGACCCCCGGGATCAGCTCGGGACGGCGGCGCGGAGGAGGGTCTCGGCCTCGTCGCGGCGGATCCCGCTGACGACCTTGATCCGTCGCGGCAGGGACGGATGCTGGGCCAGCTGGATGACGGTGCCGGCCGCCCCATCGCGCTCGTCGGGGGCCGCGAAGACGAGGGCTTCGACATCGGATTCAAGGAGGGCTCCGACGCACATCGGGCAGGGCTCGTGGGTGGTGAAGATGGTGGCGTCCGCGAGGCGCGTCCGGCCAAGGCGCTTGGCGGTCTCGCGCAGGGCCAGGATGACCGCGTGGGCGGTCGGATCGTTGGTCTGTTCGACTCGGTCATGGGCGCGCGCGACCATCGCCTCATCAACGACCGCCACGGCTGCCACGGCGCGCTCGCCACGCTCGGACGCGAGCTGCGCTTCGGCGAGGGCCTCGCCCATGAACAGTTCGTAGTTCATGACTCGATGCTAGCAGACGCTCACTGGCGCCCGACGTAGGAGTCTCGACGCAGTAGGATGCTGGGCGCCATGACGAACACCAAGCGGATCGCGATCCTGACCGGCGGCGGGGACGTGCCCGGTCTCAACGCCGTCATCAAGAGCGTGGTCTATCGCGCCTCTGAGGCGGGCTACGATGTCCTCGGCATCCGTCGCGGCTGGGAAGGCCTGACCCACGTCCAGCCTGCGCTGCCGGGCGGCGGCCCGACGGACTACCTGCGACCGCTGGATCGGGTCAACACCCGGACCATCGAACGGACCGGCGGCACGATCCTGCACACCTCGCGCACGAACCCGCGGAAGATGCGCACGGCCGCCCTGCCCGCCCACCTCGGCGCCGCAGACCGCGCGCGGATGGAGGTCAGCGAGGGCGTCCATGACCTGACCCCGCTGGTCCTCGATAACCTCGCGGCCCTGGGCGTCGACACCCTGGTTGCCATCGGCGGGGACGACACCCTGTCCTACTCGCAGGTCCTGGCGGACGCGGGCATCGCCCTGATGGCCATCCCCAAGACCATGGACAACGACGTGCAGGGCACGGAGTACTGCATCGGTTTCTCGACGGCCATCACCCGGGCCAAGGAAGCGATCAACCGCCAGCGGACGACGCTCGGCTCGCATGAGCGCATCGGCGTGTTCCGCATCTTCGGTCGTGATGCCGGGTTCTCCGCGCTGTACACGGCGTATGTCACCTCCGGACGATGTGTCATCCCGGAGGCGCCCTACGACCTGGATGCGCTGGCTACCTTGCTTGCGGCCGACCACGCCGCCAACCCGTCGCATTACGCGTTCGTGATCACCGCCGAAGGGGCGATCTGGCAGGGCGCGCAGATGGCGGCCGTCGGTGAAGCCGATGCATTCGGTCATCGCCACAAGGCGAATGTCGGAGAGGCCCTGGCCGAGGAGCTGCGCCGTCGGACCGGCGTGGAGACGCTGGCCTCGGAACTGACCTACGACCTGCGTTCGGGCGAACCGGACTCGATCGATTCGATGGTCGCGACGACGTTCGCGAACGTGGCCATGGACCTCGTCGAAGCTGGTGTGACCGGGCGGATGGTGGCCATCCAGGATGGCAAGTACGCCCACGCCGCCCTGCCCGCGCCCGGTCTCGGCCCGCGCAAGGTTGACGTCCCGGCCATGTACAACGTGGCCCGCTTCCGACCGCGCTACGACGGCAAACTGGGCGACCCGATGCTGCTGGTCGGCCTCGACTGACGGTACGGGGCGGCGTGGGGCGGCCCGGTTCGGACCGAGGCTCGCGGTCAGTCGTCCAGGCCGGACAGGCCGCGGATGGCGCGGGCGAGCGCCGACATGTCGTCGTCACCGTGGCCCTGCGCGATCAATCCGGACTCGAGCTGGGCGGCGAGGGCGCTGACCGGGAGCGCCGCGCCAAGCTGCGCCGCGAGGTCGAGGGCGATACCGAGGTCCTTGCGGTGGAGGGCGACCTTGAACCCGAGCGGGTAGTCGTTGTCCAGCATCCGGCCGCTGCGGTTGGCCAGCACCCAGCTCTGGGCCGCTCCTCCGCCGAGCGCGCCGACGACCTGCTCGACATCGAGACCGGCCTTCATGGCCAGCACGATGCCCTCCGCGACACCAAGGTACGTGCCGGCGAGGATGACCTGGTTCACCGCCTTGACCGCCTGGCCGGCGCCGATCGGGCCGACATGGGTGATGGTCCGCCCGAGTGCCGAGAGCACCGGTCGAGCGTGCTCGACGTCGCGCTCGTCCCCGCCGACGAAGATCGTCAGGGTCGCGTTCCTCGCGCCCTCGCTGCCGCCGGAGACCGGCGCATCGATCATCCGCAGGTCGCACTCGCGCAGGCGCGCCGCGAAGTCCCAGCTGCCGGACGGCGCGATGGTCGAGCAATCGATGATGAGCGAGCCCGGCTGGGCGCCCTCGACGACTCCATCGGGTCCGAAGAGCACGGCCTCGACGTCGGGCGTATCCGAGACGCAGATGACCACGATGTCCGCCTCGGCCGCGGCCTGGGCCGGCGTCGTGGCCATCGTCACGCCAAGGTCCGCGAGCTCCGGGGCGCGACCCTGGGTGCGGTTCCAGGCCATGACCGTGAACCCGGCGCGGGCGAGGTTCGCGGCCATCGCCGCGCCCATCGTGCCCAGACCCAGGAAAGCCACGCGCTCCATGCACGGATGGTACGTCGCGGGCGTGGTCCTGCGCGGGTCAGTCCAGGGTGAAGCCGGTGAACAGGACCGTCGCGAGGGCCAGCGCGAGGACCAGGTTGAGCACCGTGGCGGCCGCGAACACGAGCAGCGGTCGGGCGCCGGCCTCGCGAATGGCCGCCGGCCGGAACTCGAGGCCGATGCACACGAAGGCCAAGGTGAAGAACCAGACCCGCAGGTCCGTGCCGGCGACCCGCGCGATCGCCCCGGCCGCCTTGGGGTCCACGGCCGTGTTGATGAACCACGTCGCGATCGCCGATGCCGCGATGAACCCGAGGATGAACTTCGGGAAGCGGGTCCACAAGGTCCCGAGACCAACCGAGACGCCCGGCTTGCGCTCCACGCGATAGACGAACCACGCCGTCAGCCCGACGGCCACGATGCCCATCATCGCGTTCTGGGTGGACTTGACGATCGCGGCGATCGCCAGCGCGTCCTCGCCGACGATGGACGCCGCGGCCGTGACGGCTGCGGTCGTATCGATGTTGCCGCCGATCCAGGCGCCGGCCACCGCGTCCGGCAGGCCGAGCTGGGTGACGAGCCAGGGCTGGATGAAGATGAGCGGCAGCGCAAACATGATAACGACGCTGGCCACGTATGCGAGCTGCTCCCGCTTGGCTCCAACGGCGCCGGCGGCGGCGATGGCGGCGCTCACGCCACAGATCGACACAGCCGCCGCGATCAGGGCCCGAAGCTTGTCGTCCAGGCCGAGCCGGCCGGCGAACCACCAGGTCACGAGGAAGACCGTGCTGATGAGCACGATGGCCTGCACGATGGCGGGACCCGCCGCCCGGGCGATGACCGCGAGGTTGATCGAGGCGCCGAGCAGGACCAGGCCGGTCTTGATGAAGAACTCGGTCCGGAACGCGGCGGACAGGCGCTCCCTGACACCGAGCGCACCGAGGATCGCGCCGCCGAGCAGGCCGAGGGCGATGGCGTACACCGGGAACTCGATCGACGGCAGCCAGGTCAGGTTCGGGAACCAGCCGGGCAGGTTGAGGTCGATGAAGCGGACGAGACCGGCGAGGCCCAGGACGATGGCCGCCGATGCGGCGAAGCCGACAGGGCCGTCCAGGGCGCC
>JANOTJ010000406.1:0-2243 GCA_031416295.1 Chloroflexota bacterium | reverse complement strand
GAGGCCGGGCTGGTCGTGTTCGGGTTCGCCGGCGCGCTCGTCCCGATCGCCATCGGCATCGCCATCCTGCGCTACCACCTCTACGACATCGATCGCCTCATCAGCCGGTCGCTGGGCTACGCCTTCGTCACTGGCGTGCTCGCCGCGGTCTTCGCGGCGACCGCGATCGGCCTCAGCGCGCTTCTCGGTTCGTTTGCCGCGGGCGACACGCTGGCCGTGGCCGCGTCGACGCTCCTGGTCGTCGCCCTGTTCGGCCCGCTCCGGCGGCGGGCGCAGTCGGCCGTCGACCGGCGGTTCGATCGCTCCCACTACGACGCGTCCCAGACGGTCCAGGCGCTGACCGCCCGCCTTCGCGACGACGTGGACATTGACAGGGTGGAGGCCGACGTCCTCGGCGTGGTGGACCGGACATTCCACCCGACGAAAGCCAGCGTGTGGCTCCGGGGAGCGTCGCGGTGACCCCCATGCGCGCCTTCGCGATCGTGGGATTGGGTCTGGCCGTCGTCGGTGCCGTGGGCGCCCTCGTCGTCCGAATCGTCGCGCCGGTCCCGTTCCTGCCGGTGACGTTCGGGTTCGGTCCGGCCGCCATGATCGCCTTCATCACCCATCGTGTCCGCCGGGATGTCGACCGACGCTTCAACCGGGCTCGTTACGACGCTGAGCAGACAGTCGCGGCGTTCTCGGCCCGCGTGCGTGACGAGGTAGATATCGCGGCGGTAACGACCGATCTGCACGCCACGGTCCACGGTGCCATCAAACCCGCTTCGCTAGGACCGGGGATTCGCGAGGCGAGACCATGACCGCTCGGACGGCGTTCGTGGCGATCGCATGGCTGGCTGCGATGGCGGGTGCGGCCGCGCTCGTCATCGCCGCGACCGCAGGCGTTGGTCTCGCGGGCGGCGGCAGCACCAACTTCTCCGTCATCTTCGGCGGGCTGGCGCTCGCGACCGCCATCGATGCGAGCGTGGGCGCCGTATTGACGCTACGACGCCCCGGGAACATCGTCGGCGTTGTCTTGATGCTCGCCGCCATCGCCCTCGCGGCGGCATTTCTCGGATTCGTTGGCGGGGCCATCCTGTATGAAGAGCGTGGCAGGCACGACCTCCTTGCGGGCGTCGTCGCCCTGATCGGCGTGCTTGGGATCTATCCGTCCCTGATCGTCGCCGGACCGCTGCTGGCCCTGGTCTTCCCGACCGGCCGACTTCCAGGCCCGCGATGGAAATGGCCGGTCGGAGCGATCGTCGCAATGATCGCGTTCGGCTCGGCAACGGTGGTCGTGCGCCCCGGACCGATCGGGGGCAGCGGGAGCAGCTTCGCGGACAACCCGTTCGGCGTGAGCGGGCTTTCCGGATCTGAACCGCTCTGGGCGATCGGCGAAACGCTCGCCGCCGCGGCCCTGCCCTTCGCGGCTCTCCTTGCCCTCGCAGCGGTAACCGTGCGAGTCCGCAGATCCAGGGGCGTCGAGCGGGCGCAGCTCAAATGGTTTGTTGCGTCGAACGCTGTCGTCGGCGTGTTCCTGACGGTCTCTGTCGTCGATGGCGCGACCCAGACGATCGTTGACCTGCTTGCCCCTTGGACCATCTCGCTTCCGCCGATCGCCGTCGGCGTGGCGATCCTGCGCTACCGGCTGTACGACATCGACCGGCTCATCTCGCGGACGCTGTCATGGGCAGTGATCAGCGGCGTGCTCGTGAGTGTGTTCGCGGTAGCCGTCGTTGCCATGCAGGCGGTCCTCGCCGGGTTCACCCAGGGTCAGACGCTGGCCGTGGCGGCCTCCACGCTCGTCGCGTTCGCGCTCTTCCAGCCAATTCGCCGGCGCGTCCAATCGGCTGTGGACCGGCGCTTCGACCGGGCACGCTACGACGGGCAGCGCACGGTGGACGCTTTTGGGGAGCAGCTCCGCAACGAGGTGGATCTGACCCGGCTGCGGGCGGCGCTCGTCGCGACCGCGGATGACGCCGTGCGCCCTGTTCGCGCGACGGTCTGGCTGCGGACCGGGTCAGGGGCGGGCCGATGACCGGGCTCGCGGCGCAGCGCCGCCGGGGCGCGCTCTCGATCCTGATGATCGTGACGTCCATCGCCGCTTCGGTGGCGATCTCGCTGGCGATGGACGCGGTGCTGCTCCTGCTCCGCTCCTCGACCGCCGCGCCGGTGGAGATCCTCGTCGGCGCCGCCCTGTTCAATGGGACGGTCATTCTCCAGTCGCTCGTCGGCGGCATCATCGAATGGCGGCGGCCGGGCCA
>JANOTJ010000405.1:0-2027 GCA_031416295.1 Chloroflexota bacterium | reverse complement strand
CGCTATGCCCATCGGCGAGCAGGGCCGTAAGTGCCCGTCCGTTGCGGGCGACCGTTCGCCGGAACAGCGCTCGAAAGATCGGGTCGAGCGATCGGCCGACCGGGCCCCACGGAGGTGTGTACTCAACCTGGATCGTGAGCCGCGTGCCTTCCTCGATCGGCTCGAACCAGTCGCGGCCGACCATCGGCCCCATGGGTGTCAGGCCGCGGAACTCGCGGTGCCGAAGAGGCTCGACCGCGGTGACCTGCCAGAGCCCTTTTGAGACCACCCGGCGGCCAGCGATGCGCCAGACCTGTCGGTACCCTCCCCCGACTCGGTCCATCGGCCCGGTGATGTCGCGGACCTCCGGAATCTCGCTATTCCATTCCGGCATCCGCTCCGGCTGGATCATCAGGCCCCACACTCGCTCGACCGGGAACGGAATGACCGCCGAGAATCGAACCACGCTCATGTGGAGAGCGACGGTTCCGCGAAACGCCGAAATCTGAGATGCCAACTGCTCGACACTCGATCCTCCGATGTGTACGCGGAACGTTATAGCGGCTGTCAATCGCCACCTGGAAGTCCCCACTGGTGGCCCTGAGAAGTCCCCGCCTTAAAAGACGCCTCAGAGCGCCATCGGGTGGCCCACCCCAAGCCCACCCTGGGGCCCCTTGACAGCTCCGGCTCGCGCCGCTGATGATGCGCGGCACATGCTTGCACATCTGTTAAGTACATCTGTGCGCCGACGCCGTGGTGATCGCGAAGCCACGGCGCTCAGAGCTGTTGCCAGCCCATGAGCGACTTCGAGCAGCTCGTTCAGGCGAGCCGCCTGTACTACGATCTCGGTGAGACCCAGAACGCGATCGCCGAGCGCCTGGGAGTGACCCGCCCTCAGGTGAGCCGGCTGTTGAAGCGCGCGCGCGCGGAAGGCATCGTGGAGATCCGGATCATCGACCGGACGACGGCCGAGAGCCCGGCGGGCGACGCGCTGCGGCGTAGCTATGGCCTGGATGCGGTCCACCTCGCGCCGTCGGTCGCGGGCCCCGAGGACCTGGCCAGGCGGATGGTCGGTCGCCTGGCCGCCCAGGTCCTGCGATCGGTCGTTCGAGATGGCACCGTGGTGGGCATCGGTGACGGGGCCAGTGTTTCGGCTGTGGCCGACGCCCTGGACGAGGCGGCCACTCCGGTCGCCGCGACGGTCGTGCCCCTGGCCGGCGGCTACTGGACGCCGGGCCCCGACCGCGAGCCGTTCCGGCGCATCGCCGACTCGATGGGCGCCAAGGTTCACGGCCTGATGGCGCCGGGCCTGCTCGATGACGCGGCAACGAAGGACGCCCTGGCAGCACATGCCGGCGTTCAAGCCGTGCTCGACCTGTGGTCCCGACTCGACGTCGCGCTGTTCGGCATCGGTGGCCGGAGCTGGGGCGCGGCCTCGGTCGGCGCCGCCACGGCAAGCGAACTCGACGAACGAGACGCCGTCGGCGAGATCCTCATCGCCCCGTTCGACCTCGATGGGTCCTTTGTCTGCGCCGCCCTGCGCGAGCGCGTGCTCGCGTTCGATGCGCGGGCACTCGGGCGCGTGCCGGCAGGTATCGGCGTCGCGGCTGGGGAGAGCAAGGTCAGACCGATCCTTGGCGCGTTGCGGGCCGGGGTCGTGCGCACGCTCGTGACCGACGTCGCGACGGCCGAAGCCGTTGTCGCGCTCGACGCGGAAACGCTCCGATGAGCCCGACGCCCGTCATCCTCGGCATCGACCTTGGCACGACCGAGGTCAAGGCCGGGCTGGTCACCTTCGATGGGCGCCTGGTCGCGCTCGCCCGGGGCGGCTACGACCTGGATGTGCGCGGGGGACCCGGCTGGGCGGAACAGGACCCCGGCGCGTGGTGGTCGGCGGTGGTCGGCGCGGTCCGTGGCCTGCGCGTGGCCGAGGACGTCGGCGCGGTCGATGTCGTCGCGATCGGGGTCGACGGGCACGGCCCGACCCTCGCGCCGGTCGATGCGCGCGGGGAGGCGACCCGACCGGCGATCACGTTCCTGGACACCAG
>JANOTJ010000404.1:0-1867 GCA_031416295.1 Chloroflexota bacterium | reverse complement strand
CGGCCAGCGCCTCGACCTCATCGAGGAGCACGACCATCGGGTGGCCGCGCCGCGCGAGGTCGGGGATCGTCCGCTCGAACAGGCGGGCGACGGCACGCTGGCTCTCCCCGAGGAGCTGGCTCGGGAAGACGTGCGGATCGATGTCAACGAAGATGAGCGGAGCACCGAGGGCCCGCGCGGCCTGGTCCGCGAGGCCGCCCGCGAGCGTCGTCTTGCCGGTGCCCGGCGGCCCTGAGAGCACGACCAGGCCGTGGACCGGGAGCCCGACGACGCTCAGCCGCCCGCGGTGGCGGAGCGAGAAGAGCAGGTAGTTGAGCAATCGCTCCTTGAGCGAGCTCGGCACCACGATCCGGTCCCAGCGGTCCAGCCACGCGGGATCGGGCAGCTCCATGATCCCGGCGATGCCCTCGACGCCCGGCGGCACGGTGATGGCAGGCACCGCTACGCCTCGGGCCGTCCCTGGAGGTGATCCGGCCAGACCACGCCCGAGAGATCGGGCGCGTCGAGCGTAGGGAGCTCCTCGAACAGGTTCATCGGGTCCATGAGGATCCGGATCATGTCGTACAGCGCGTCGAAGTTGTGTACGCGCACCAGTCGGGCCGTCCGCTCCGTGCTGTCGTTGAAGTGCTGGTGCCACTGCCAGTGGTCCACCACGATCAGGTCACCGGCCTCCCACGGATGGCTCACCCCGTCGATCTCGCTGTGGCCGTTGCCCGAGATCACGTACAGCCAGGCCTCGCCGCCGTGGCGGTGTCGAGACTGGTAGAGGCCGGGCGCCAGCTCGTGCATGACCGCACTCAATCCGGCGGTGTGATAGCCGATCGACGTGTCGACCATGAACAGGCTGCGCGCGCCACGCTTGGTGACGAGGCCGCGGACGTCGTCGAAGCGGGTGATCAGTCGCGCGCTCTCGGTGCCCTCCCACTGGCGCGCCAGGCGTTGGGTGCGCCGCGCGTACGGATCATCGCCGATGAGGGCGGTGACTTGCTGGGGTCGTCCGGGGAGTTCCGCGATCGGCGTGTCGTCGCCCTCCTCGAGCAGCGCCACGCCGAACTGTTCGAGCATCGGCTGGACGCTCCAGGTGTGGAAGACCGCGGGCTGCTCGCCGTCGTTGCCAGTGCGGTGCCACGCCCAACTCGGGAGGTGCAGGGTGTCCCAGGGCTTCCATTCGATGCGCTGGCCGTCGATCTCGGTCCAGCCCGAGCCCGACTCGATGAACATGATCGCGTCCCACGAGTGGCGATGGATCGTGGTCGTCACGCCCGGATCGATCTCGTGCAGGGTCGCGTCGAGGTTCTTGGTCGGCCGATCGCCGTCCCAGCCGGCGTACACGCCGCGGCGACCACGCCGCACGGGCGACTCCGCGAGCTGCACATCGCTGCGCTTGATGATCGTCTTGTGGTAGCCGCGCCACTCCTCGAGGAGCGTCTCGCGACGCTTCTTCTGGATCTCGTAGTGGGTGACCTGGGTGGAGGTCGTGGTCTTCACCGATCAGACGCCCACGGCGGCGCGCTCGCTGACCCGGGGCAGGACCTCGCGGGCGAGGATCTCGATCTGCTCGAGCCAGTCCGTGAAGCGCATCCGGAAATCGAAGATCAGGAGGTCGCAGCCGATCTCCTGGTAGCGCTGGATGCCGCGCACGATGTCATCCGGCGAACCCGCGAGGATGGATCCATCGAGCTCGTCGATGGTCGTGAACTCTCCGCCCTCCGGCTTGAGCCAGAACTTCTGGGCGTTGGCATTCTTGATCAGGCCGGGCACGTTCATGCGGGCCGTGGCCGCTTCGAACGAGGTGTCGATGCTGGTCACCGGCACGGCGCCGGCCATGATCATGGGCTTGCCCTGTTCGGCGGTCATCTCGCGGATC
>JANOTJ010000403.1:0-2395 GCA_031416295.1 Chloroflexota bacterium | reverse complement strand
CGCTGCTCGCGGGGACCACCCGTCCGAGCTCCGGTCGGGTGGTCGCCACGCACCTTGGCGTGGGCCTGGCCGATGTCGTCTTCGCCGACGCGATCGTCCGGCGCGCTCGCGCCGCCGGCCTCGGCACGCGCCTCGAAGCGGGCCTCGGCACGCGCCTCGAAGCGGACCTCGCCGGGTCGGATCTCGCCGGGTCGGGACGCTGAGCGCGAGCGCCCGGCGCGCGCCACACTGTCGGCCGCAGGAGGAGGCGTCGTGCGCATCGTGAAGCGGCTGGCCAGGCTGGCCCTCGTCTCCGGGCTCGTGGTCGTGCTGATAGTTGTCGTCTCGGGCGTCGGTGCCTTGGCCTACCTGACCGGGCGCGCCCACCCGCAGGTCAGCGGCACGATCGCGATCCCGGGACTCGACGCCGAGGTCGTGGTCCGGCGCGACCTGGCGGGCATCGCTCACATCACCGCCACGACCCCGCACGACCTGTTCCTCGCGCAGGGCTTCGTCCACGCCCAGGAACGGATGTGGCAGATGGAGGTCTGGCGGCACATCAGCGCCGGCCGGCTGGCCGAGCTCTTCGGCGACAGCCAGCTCGACACGGACCGGTTCATCCGAACGCTCGGCTGGCGCGAGGCCGCGGAACGGGATCTCGCCGCGGTCGCGCCGGATGCCCGTCTCGTGCTGGATGCCTATGCGCAGGGCGTGAACACCTGGCTCGACGCCAACCGCGCCAGGCTCGGCGTGCCGTTCCTGGTCATCGGCGTGGATCCCGAACCGTGGACCGTGCTGGACACGCTGACCTGGGGCAAGGTCCAGGCCTGGAACCTTGGCGGCAACATGGAGACGGAGCTGTTCCGCTATCTCGCCGATGCGCGGCTCGGCGACCCGTCCCGGACCGACGAACTCATCCCGCCCTACCGCGACGGCGCGCCGGTCATCACACCGTCGGGCGGCGACGACCCAGGCGAGGCATGGGGCATCGATGGCGAGGTCGCCACGACCATCAGCGCGCCGGCCGCCGGGGCCGCGCCGGCCGCTGTGGCCGCCGTCGAGTCCCTGGCTGTCAGCGCGCCCACCGAAATCGAGGCGGGTGCCTGGCGCGAGGTCGCCGGCCTGTCCGATGCGCTCCTCGGGCTCGCCGGCCTCGACGTCGCCGATGGGCTTGCCTCCGACCACGGCATCGGCTCGAACGACTGGGTCGTCGGGCCGCAGTTCTCGTCGTCCGGCGGTGCGCTGCTGGCCAACGATCCGCACCTGGGCATCTCCATGCCGTCGATCTGGTTCATCAACGGCCTGCACTGCGCGACCGTCTTCGAGGGTTGCCCGTACGACGTCGCGGGCGTGAGTTTTCCGGGCGTGCCGGGCGTCGTGCTCGGCCACAACGCGCGCATCGCGTGGGGGGCCACCAACGCCGATCCGGACGTCCAGGACCTCGTCATCGAGACCATCGATCCGGCCGACCCCGGTCGCTACATCGGACCCGACGGCGCATCCCTCGCCTTCACCACGAGGACCGAGGAGATCCTCGTGTCCGGCGGTGAGACGGTCACCCTGGACGTCCGCGAGACGATCCACGGGCCGATCCTCAACGACGTGGACGAGCGCCTGACCGAGGCCCCGCTGATGGCCCTGCGCTGGACCGGGACACAGCCCGACATCGGGCCTGATCGGACGTTCGAGGCCATCCTCGGCCTGAACGTGGCGGCCGACTTCGACGAATTTCGGGCGGCCCTCGCGATCTACGGCGGGCCCTCACAGAACTTCGTGTACGCCGACATCGACGGGCACATCGGCTACCAGCTGCCGGGCTACGTGCCGGTCCGCTCCGACCCCGACGACCGCGGCCTGCGCCCGGTCCGCGGCGATGATGGCAGCGGCGAATGGGTCGGGCGGATCGCGCCCGAGGACCTGCCCTGGCAGCTCGATCCGTTGGTCGGCTGGGTGGTCAGCGCCAACAACGCCCTCGTCGACGACGGCTACGGCGCCTTCCTTGGCGCGGAGCCCGACCCTGGCTATCGAGCCGAGCGGATCATCGCGCTCATCAGCGGCTACGCGCAGGACGGGCTGACCAGGGACGAGCTCTCGATCATCCAGAACGACACGGCGCCGCTGCGCGCCGGCGATGTCGTCCCATTCCTGGAGGACGTGGATCCCGCCACCGACTCCGGCAGGCTCGTGGCGGAGCGCCTCGCCGACTGGGATGGCGCCTGCGATACCGCGAGCACAGGCTGTGCCGCCTACATGGTCTGGGAGTACCACGTGCTCCGCGCGATCTTCGACGACGAACTCGGCCCACTCGCCCGCGACTATGTGGGCAGCCCCTTCTCGTGGGTCGTGCTGTCGTCGCTGCTCGAGGATCCGGGCGCCGCCTGGTGGGACGACACGAGCACGGCCGACGTGACCGAGA
>JANOTJ010000402.1:0-7423 GCA_031416295.1 Chloroflexota bacterium | reverse complement strand
CCGACGTAGGCGACAGCGGGCCGATTGACGGCACCGGCGGCGATCGACGAAACGGTCATCACGCGGAGTCCACCGGTCCGGGCGTGCCGGTCATTCCTGGCTCAGCCGAGAGGATCGCTGGCCCGCGGAAGCCGTACCGAGCGCGCATCTCGCGCTTGCGTGTCTCGTCGGCGGCCACGTACAGGCCCGTGGCAGTCGCCAGTTCCGCGCCCGTATCGAGGGCCATGATGCGGCTCGACGTTTCCACCACCCGCCTTCGTGCTCGTGTGACCAGGCCCTCGGCGCGCAGCGCCACGCCGATCGGCACGGGCCGCCGGAATGCGATCGTCATGCGCGCCGTGACTCCCCAATGGTCCTCGCTGACCAGGGACCAGGCCATCACCTCGTCGAGGATCGTGGCGATGACCCCCCCGTGCGCGATCGAGTCCCAGCCCTCGAAGTCGTGGTCGAGGGTGAATTCGGTCCACGCTGACCGTGGTGCGACGTGCAGGACCAGCCCGAGGCCGCGGGTATTGGTCGTTCCGCAGGCGAAGCAGTGATGGGGCGCGACGTCGAAGCGAGGTACACCCGGCACGTCGATCACCCGTGGCTCAGACGTCAAGATTGCGCACCTTGCGAGCCTCGCTCTTGATGAACTCCTTGCGTGGCGCGACCTTTTCACCCATGAGCATGGTGAAGATCTCGTCGGCGGCGGCCGCGTTCTCTGAGTCCACCCGCAGCAGGGTGCGGGTCTCGGGGTTCATCGTCGTATCCCAGAGCTGGTCGGCGTTCATCTCGCCGAGGCCCTTGAACCGCTGGACGGACAGGTTCTTGACATTGAACTCCTTGATGATCCGTTCGCGTTCCTTGTCGGTCTGGGCGTAGCGGGTCACCTTGCCGGTGCTCACCCGGTAGAGGGGCGGCTGGGCGATGTACAGGAAACCCGACTCGATGATCTGGGGCATATGTCGGTAGAAGAACGTCAGGAGCAGGGTCCGGATGTGGGCGCCGTCCACGTCGGCGTCGGTCATGATGATGATCCGGTGGTAGCGCAGCTTCGCCGCATCGAAGCTCTCCCCGATCCCGGCCCCGAGGGCGATGATCAGCGGCCGGACGTTCTCGCTCGACAGGATCCTGTCGAGGCGCGCCTTCTCCACGTTGAGAAGCTTGCCGCGCAGGGGCAGGACGGCCTGGAATCGTCGATTCCGGCCCTGCTTCGCCGAACCACCGGCCGAATCGCCCTCCACGAGGTAGATCTCGCTGTGCGCAGGGTCGCGCTCCTGGCAGTCGGCGAGCTTGCCGGGCAGGGACATCCCGTCGAGGGCGCCCTTGCGGATCACGAGGTCACGCGCCTTGCGAGCGGCTTCACGGGCGCGCGCCGAGGTGAGGCACTTCTCGATGATCTTGCGGCCGTCGCCGGGATTCTCATCGAGATACTGGCCGAGGCTTTCGCCGACGGCGGTCTGGACCTGGCCTTTCACCTCGGCATTGCCGAGTTTGGCCTTGGTCTGGCCCTCGAACTGCGGCTCGGTCAGCTTCACGCTGATGACGGCGGTCAGGCCCTCGCGCACGTCGTCGCCGGACAGGTTGTTGTCGTTGTCCTTCAGCACACCGGCCCGCCGCGCCCAGTCGTTGAGCGAGCTCGTGAGCGCCGCCCGGAAGCCCGTGACATGCGTCCCGCCATCGACCGTGTTGATGTTGTTGGCGAACGCGAGCACGTTCTCCGTGTACGAGTCGTTGTACTGGAGGGCGACCTCGACGGCCGTCTGGCCCTCGCGCCGCTCGACATAGATGGGCCGGAAGTGCAGGGCTTCCTTGTTCCGGTTCAGGTGCCGGACGAAGGACTGCAGGCCGCCCTCGAAGTAGAACGAGCGCTCTCGATCGACGCGCTCGTCGATGAGCGTGATCCACACGCCCCTGGTCAGGTACGCGGACTCGCGCACGCGCTGGCTGATCAAGTCGAACGAGTATTCCGTGGTCTCGAACACCTCCGCATCGGCCCGGAAGCTCGTCCGGGTCCCGCGCCGGTCGCCCTGCGGCCCGACCTTCTGGACGGAGGTCCGGGGCTTGCCGCGCTCGTACTCCTGCGCCCAGATGTGCCCGTCACGGGCTGTCTCGACGCGCATCCACGAGGACAGCGCATTGACCACGCTGACGCCGACGCCATGCAGGCCGCCCGAGACCTTGTAGCCGCCGCCGCCGAACTTGCCGCCAGCGTGCAGGACCGTATGCACGACTTCCAGGGCATCCTTGCCGGTCGAATGCTTGCCGACCGGGACGCCGCGGCCGTCATCCTGGACGGTGACCATGCCGTCGGCGCTGATGGTGACCGTGATGATCGTGGCGTGGCCCGCCATCGCCTCGTCGATCGAGTTGTCCACGACCTCCCAGACGAGGTGATGGAGGCCCCGGTCATCCGTCGAGCCGATGTACATGCCCGGCCGACGCCGAACGGCCTCGAGGCCCTCCAGGACCTGGATGCTCTCGGCCGTGTAGTCCGAGCCACCAGCGCGGGCGCGCTTGCCGCGCCCGTTCGGCTCGGCTGCGATGGTGCGGGTGGCTTCTTCGGTCACGCGTTCCCTCCGGTCAGGCGGTCGTACAGGCGCCCGAGTTCCTCGTCGCTGTAGTACTCGATGACGATGCGCCCGCCGCGCCGACTGCGTGCCAGGCTGACCTTCGTGCCGAGGGCCCGGCGCAGGTCCTCTTCGACGCGTTCCAGGTCGGGATCGGCCCGCCGCGCAGCGACGCCGACCGTCGGGTCGGGTTTCGGTTCCCTGAGGCGCCGAACGAGCTCTTCCGTCTGGCGAACGGACAGCTCCTGGCCGACGACGGAGTCGAGGACCAGCTCCTGATGCTCGACGGACAGGCCCCCAAGCGCCCGCGCGTGGCCTTCCGTGAGCTGGCGGTCGGCAACGGCGAGTTGGACGCGTGGTGCCAGATCGAGCAGGCGCAGCGTGTTCGCGACCGTGGACCGGGCCCGACCGACGCGGTCCGCGATGCGCTCGTGGGTGAAACCGAACTCATCGATGAGTCGACGGAAGCCGTGGGCCGCCTCGATCGGGTCGAGGTCTTCGCGCTGGAGATTCTCGATGAGTGCGACTTCGAGTTGTGCTGCGGCATCGAGCTGGCGAATGACCACGGGGATCCGCTCCAGGCCGGCCGCGCTCGCCGCGCGCAGGCGGCGCTCGCCGGCAACGAGCTGGTAGCCGTCCATCGTCTCCACGACGAGGATCGGCTGGAGCACCCCGTGCTCGCGGATGCTGGCTGCAAGCGACGCGAGTTCCACCTCGTCGAATCGGCGGCGTGGCTGGTGCGGATTGGGCCGGATGCGCGCGATGGGCACGTCGACCGGGACGGGCTGGCCGATCGATCGTTGCGGGATCAGGGCCGCGAGCCCCCGGCCGAGGCCCTGGCTGCGCTCGGGACGGACGGTCATCAGGCCACCGCCTCGGGAACGGACAGATGCAGACGATTCCGCGCCGCGAATTCCCGGGCGAGCGCGGCGTACGCGACTGCGCCACGTGAACCGGGCGCATACGAGGCGATCGGGCGCCCGTGGCTTGGGGCCTCGGACAGGCGCACCGAGCGGGGGATGACCGTGGTGTAGACGGCCGACCCGAGGTGCCCCCGCGCTTCAGCCTCCACGTCGGCGGAGAGATTCGTACGGGCGTCGAACATCGTCAGCACGACGCCGTCGAGGGCGAGGGCCGGATTCAGGTGGTCGCGGACGAGATCGATGGTGGCCAACAGCTGGGTGGATCCTTCCAGGGCGTAGTACTCGCATTGGAGCGGCACGAGGACCGCATCGGCGGATGTCAGCGCGTTCACGGTCAGGAGTCCGAGTGACGGCGGGCAGTCGATGAAGATGATGTCGTAGCGTGCGGCGAGCGGGACGAGGAGCCGTTGGAGTCGATGCTCGCGAGCCTCGACCACGGCGAGCTCCACCTCCGCCCCCGCGAGAGCGATGGCAGCGGGGATGAGATCGACGCCGGCCGACCGCTCGGTCACGATCATGCCGTCCACCGACTCATCGCCGAGGATCGCGTCGTAGATAGAACCGTGGACCGACATTCTGTCGATCCCAAAGCCGCTCGTGGCGTTTCCCTGGGGGTCGAGGTCGACAACGAGCGTTCGGACCCCTCCGAGTGCCAGATAGCTCGCCAGGTTGACCACGGTCGTGGTCTTGCCGACGCCGCCCTTCTGGTTCGCACAGGCGATCGTTCGGCCCACTCAGCGACCTGCTCGGAGGGCATTCACGGACCGTGATTCTATCATCGACGCCTCATCGAGGGGGCCGCTGGCCGGGGAGGAAGGTGGGGTCCCAGCGTGACACATGGCGCTCACCCATGGATCACCTCGGCACGCGGGGGGCTCGTGCGGGGCGTGTTTCACGTGAAACATCGAGGGAAATCGAGGGGACATTGCCGGGACCGCGGGCTCATGGGATACTCCACCCGACGTCGCCATCGCGCTCGAACGAGCGTCAGCCGGGTTCACTGGCCAGGGACCAGCGGCCCATCGCCGAGGGATCCTTCATCCGATGACCTTGCTCCTCGCCGCGGTCGGAGCGGTGCTGACGGCACTAGTGGAATTGTCCGTGGGTCCGTATCTCCGGATCGGCGAGGCGCAGCCCCATCCGGTGCTGATCCTCGGTGTGGTCCTGACCATCGCAGTCGGCCTCGAGGCCGGCCTGGTCTGGGCCTTCGTCGGGGGACTTGCGCTCGATGTCCTGGCTCAACGACCGCTCGGATCGACCACCTTTGCGCTGCTGCTGTGTGTGGGCGGAGCCTCGATCCTGGCCCGGTCCTTCGCGCGGCTCCGACCGGTCGTACCGATCGTGGCCGTGTTCATGCTCAGTCTCGGGTATTCGATGATCCTTTTCTTCGTCCTTGGCACGCTGAGCGCGCCGCTGCCGGTTGCCGACCCCGTCGCGACCCTGTTCCCGGGCGCGGTCTACGACGCTGTCCTTGGCGCGGTCATCGGCCCACTGACCGTGGCGGTCCATGACCGACGCGTGGCCGACGAGCGGGTGGACTGGTGACCAACCCGTACCTCGATGGCCGGCCACTTCCCGAGCGCCGCCTCGGTCGGTTCATCGTGTTCGTCCTGGTGGTGGTCCTGGCCGTCGGGACGCTGACCGCGCGCCTCTTCTACCTCCAGATCGTGAACGGCTCGGACTACGCCGAGCTCTCCACTCGTAACCGGACGGTCCTGGAAGCCATCGAGGCCCCGCGCGGGCTGATCTACGACCGGAACGGCCGGCTGCTCGTCTCGAATATCCCGACCTACGCGGTCAAGGTCCGGCCGGCCGATCTGCCCAACGAGCTCCGGGATTCGGTCGTGGCCAGGTTGGCGGCACTGATCGGGATTGACCCGGCGGATATCAACGCCGCGATCGACGGCAACCCTGGCTCCGCGTTCGACCTCGTTCGGGTGGCACGCGACGTGGACAAGGACACGGCGAACGTCATCGCCGAGTCGCGCGCCGATCTCCCCGGCGTCGAAGTCGCGGTCGAGGCGCGTCGTGAGTACGCCGACGGGTCGCTGATGTCCCAGTTGCTCGGATATACCGGGCCGGTCTCGCCCGAAGGGCTCCCCGACCTTCGCAAGATCGGCTACCTTCCGGATGACCTGATCGGCAAGGCCGGTGTCGAGGCGACGTTCGAGAAGGAGCTGCGCGGCACCTACGGGGCGGAACGCGTGGAGCGCGATGCGACCGGACGCACGAGCCAGGTCCTGGAGACCGTCTCCGCGGCCGTTCCGGGTGCCTCCCTGACGCTGACCATCGACACCCAGGCCCAGAAGGACGCCCAGCGCGCGATGAAGTGGGCGATGGACCTCGTCGGCCTCAAGCGCGGTGTGGTCATCGCGATGAACCCGCAGACCGGCGAGATCCTGGCGCTGGTGAGCTTGCCGAGCTACGACAACAACCTGTTCGCTCGCGGCATCAGCGGCAGCGACTACTCCGCGCTCCTGGAGAATCCCGATCAGCCGTTGCTGAATCACGCGGTCCAGGCGCACTACCCGCCCGGCTCCACGTACAAGCTCGTGACCGGGACGGGTGCGCTCGGCGACAAGGAGATCCGGCCCACGACCGAGGTCATGACCAGTGGCTTCCTGACCCTGGGCTCGACCAAGTTCTTCGAGTGGAATCGCCGCGGCTGGGGCCCGTGCGACATCTATTGCGGATTCGGCCACTCCAGCGACACGTATTTCTACCAGCTCGCGGGCATGCTTGGCATCGATCGCCTCGGCTACTGGGCGAATCAGTACGGCTTCGGCGAACTGACCGGGATCGACCTGCCCGGCGAAGTCCCGGGCATCGTGCCGACCAACGCGTGGAAGCAGGAAGCCCTCGGAGCCAGAGTGTTCCCGGGCGAGACCTACCAGGCCGGGATCGGCCAGGGCTACGATGTCGTCACGCCGATCCAGCTCATCAACGCCTATGCCGCTCTGGCCAATGGCGGGACGCTGTATCGGCCACAGATCGTGCGCAAGGTCGTCGGGCCGGACGGTACGGTCATCCGGCCCTTCAAACCGGAGGTCCTCCATGAGCTGGACGTCCCGAAAGGCGTGCTCAGGGTGATGCGCGATGCGGCCCGGGAGACGGTCACCCTGCGCCACACGTACAACCTCGTGGACCTGCCGATCACCGTGGCCGGCAAGTCCGGCACCGCGGAATTCGGCACCAGGGACAGCAAGGGACGGCTGCCCTTCCACTCGTGGTTCATCGGCTTTGTGCCCAAGGACCCGGCCGGGGGCTCCTTCAAGGCCGCGGACTCCGAGCTCGTCGTCCTTGCCTTCGCCTACGACTCGCGGACCAAGGGCAACGCCGCGACCGAGATCGTGAAGTACTTCCTGCAGCTCCACTACGACATCAAGGACGACTACCGCAACTTCGACCTCCTCGAGCGCGGCAACTTCTACCAGAGCAACTGATGACGATCCCGGCGATCCAGGGCCAGGTCCTTCGATGGGCGTGATCCGCGCCGAGCCGTTCCGTGCGTCGGACTGGGCGTCCCGAGCGGTCGGCGCGACATGGCGCGCCTTCGACCTACAGCTCGCGACGTACGCGGCGCTGCTCATCGCGGTCGGCTTGGTGATGGCCTACACGAACAGCGTGGAGAGCGGTAGTTCGCCGCTCGAAGCCGGGACCACGTTCACACGCGGACTGATGTGGGCGGGGATCGCGACGGTGGCGTTCCTGGTGTCGGCCGCATTCGACTATCGCTGGCTCAAGACCTTCGCCTGGCTCGTCTATGGGCTCCAGATCGGTCTGCTCGTGCTGACCCTCGCGATCGGTGAAGGCGTGGGCGGCAGTGCTCGATGGGTGAACGTCGGCCCGCTCACCTTCCAGTTCAGCGAACTCGCCAAGATCCTGATGATCATCGTCCTCGCCTACTACCTGGCCGGGCGGGAGGGCAAGCTCGATTCGCCGGGGTCC
>JANOTJ010000401.1:0-2878 GCA_031416295.1 Chloroflexota bacterium | reverse complement strand
GGTGGGCTCGTCGTGGGCACGGGCAACAAGACCGAAGCGCTGATCGGCTACACGACGATCTTCGGCGACAGCGCGTGTGCCTTCAACCCGATCGGGGACCTGTACAAGAGCCAGGTGCGCCAGTTGGCAGCGGCCATCGGCGTCCCCGACGAGATCATCCGCAAGGCGCCCTCGGCCGACCTGTGGCCGGGGCAGACCGACGAGACCGAGGCCGGTTTCAGCTACCCGGAGCTCGATCGGTTGCTGTTCTGGCGGATCGACAAGCGCCGGTCGGTCGACGAGGTCGTCGGGATGGGCTTCGCGCCCGCCCTGGTCGAGCGGGTCGACCGGATGATCGCCGGCGCCGAGTTCAAGCGCCAGGTCCCGCCCATCGCCAAGCTCGGGCCGCGGACTGCCGGCGTGGACTACCTCTACCCAAGGCGACGACCGGGTTCCGCTCGACGGTGAGCGAGGCTGAGGCGGCAGGGGCCGAGGCGGCAGGGGCCGGCGACGACGTGGCCGGCGCGGCCGGGCCCGAGGCGGCAGGGGCCGAGGCGGACCGAGCGACGAAGCCGGGCGCCGGTGGGGCGACCCTGTACGTCGTGGCCACGCCCATCGGCAACCTCGGCGACGTCACGCTGCGGGCTCTGGCGATCCTCGCGGCCGTGCCGCGCATCGCCGCCGAGGACACGCGCCACACGAAGCGATTGCTGGATCGCCACGGGATCAGCGCCCGGATGACGAGCTTCCACGCCCGCAGCGGCCCGGGGCGTCTGAGCTCGCTCCTTGACCACCTTCGGTCGGGCGCGGACCTGGCCCTCGTCACCGACGCCGGGACCCCCGTCGTGAGCGACCCGGGCGCGGACCTCGTGGGGGCCTGGGCCGCCGAGGGTGGGCGGGTGGTGCCCATCCCCGGTGCCTCGGCCGTGCTCGCCGCAGTCGTCGCATCGGGCGTGACCGGGCCGCGCTGGGCATTCGAGGGCTTCCTGCCCCGGACCGGCAAGGACCGCCGTGAGCGGATCGCAGCGATCGCCGCGGACCCGCGCGGCAGCGTCCTGTTCGAGGCTCCCAACCGGGTCGCCGACACCTTGCGTGATCTTGTGCTCGCCTGCGGCGGGGATCGGCCCGGCGCCATCTGTCGCGAGTTGACCAAGCTGCACGAACAGGTGGTCCGGGGCACACTCGACACGCTGGCCGCGGCCGTCCTGGATGGCACGGTCCCTGCCCGCGGCGAGTTCGTCCTGGTCGTCGGGCTGGGCGAACCGCATATCGCCGGGTCAGCCAGCCCCGACGACATCGAGGCCGCGGCGAGGGCCGAGGTCGAGCGACGTATCGCCACGGGCACGAGTCGGGCTGATGCCGCGAAACGGGTCAGCGCGGAGACCGGGATCCCGCGTCGTCGCCTGTATGGCGCACAGGATCGCCGGACTCCTTGAGTCCCGGGAACGGAGCAGGTTTGCCGGCCGAGCCGGTCAGCGAGGCCTTGACCGCGTCGATGATCGTGTACCTGATCCTGGCGGTGTCGATCTTCGAGCTCGTGGCGCCTGACTGAAGGCTCCTGCCCCAGGGACGGCCTGGGGCAGGGCTGGTCTGAAGGGCGGGCGGCGATGCGGGAGGGGCTCGCATCGCCGCCGCGCAGGAATCGGCGTTCAGGCGGCCTCGGCGTCGGTCTCCTCAAGCTCGTCGTCGTCTGGATCGAAGCTCGCGACGGCTTCCGCGGACTCCGGGATCGGATCACCCGGAGATACGCCGAAATGCTCGGCCTGGGCGGCCAGCGAATCGGCGGCCTGCTGGGCCTCGTAGTCCTTCTTGCGACGGCCCGACAGCATCTCCACGTGGGATGCGACGACCTCCGTCTTCCAGTGCCGGGCGCCCCGCTCGTCGTCCCACGAGCGGGTCTGGAGGCGCCCCTCGATGGCGACCTGCTGGCCCTTGCCGAGGTAGGTGCCGGCGATCTCCGCCAGCCGATCCCAGGTCACCACGGGGTGGTACTCCGCCTTCTCGCGTCCACCCCCGATGAATTCATTGCTGGCCACGGTGAACGTCGTGACGTTCTTGCCCGAGGCCAGGCTGCGCATCTCCGGATCGCGCGTGAGGCGCCCGGTCAACAGGACCTTGTTCATGGTCCATGCTCCTTCCCGGTCGGTCGGCTGGGCCGTCCGACCCTGCGTGTGACGGCGGGTCATCGGCGGGTGTCAGGAAGATAGCCATGGACGTTCACCTGCCACGTATCGAGCGCTTATCGGTGGCTCACCCGGGCAGGCGATCCCAGGTCACGACGTGGTAGCGTCGCCGCGCAAGGAGGTACCGACTTGGAGGTTCATCCTGGGGTCTTCGTGTCGAACGTGATGACGGACGACTGGCTACCCGACCCTGAGGTCGGAGGCGAGATGCATGTTCTGGTCGAGGAAGAGACGGCCTATGCGGGCATGTCGCGGTTCATGACCAGCGCAGACCCGGAGCCCTGGACCCTGCCGGAACGCGAGACGATGCTGGTCCTCGAGGGTGCCGTACGCATCGAGATCCACGGTGGGCCGACCCTGGAACTGAAGGTCGGCGATATGGCGTCACTACCGAAGGGTGTCGTGACCACCTGGCACATGACCGTGCCTTTTCGAGAGATCTGGTTCTTCGGTCGACCCTACGAGCCGACACCGGATTAGCTGCCTGTCGCGCGTCGGTATTCTTCACGATGGAATAGCTCGACGACTGACGCTCGGCCCGTACCGCTCGGCCCGTAGCCGCTCAGCCGACGACGGCGAGTACGTCGCGGCTGGAGAGGATCAGCAGATCCTCACCTTCGACGGCGATCTCGGTGCCGCCGTACTTGGAGGACACAACGCGGTCACCGACCTTGACATCGGAGGGGATCACCTCACCGGTTTGCTCTGAGCGCTTG
>JANOTJ010000400.1:0-16548 GCA_031416295.1 Chloroflexota bacterium | reverse complement strand
ACACCATGTCGGGCAGGGCCATCATCCAGTCCGTGGCCGCGATGATCGGGCCGCCGTCAGGAGTCAGGACCTGGCTCACGATCGGAACGCGCGCTGCCCTGGCCCCCGGATGGAGACGGTTCCAGCGTTCCGCCTCCAGCGCGTCACGACGCAGGAGCGGGAACGATGGCGCGCTGTAGACCTCTGCGGCCACCCCGAAACGCTCGGCCAGCAGGTCGCGGGCCGCCAGCACCTGGTTGAGGATCGCCCCTGAGCCCACGAGCCGAGCCGGGTGGGCGCCCTTGCCCAGGTCCGGCGCCGGGGCAAATCGGTAGATGCCACGCAGGATCTGTTCGTCGGTCACGCCGTCAGGGCGGGCCGGCTGCGCGTAGTTCTCGTTATGCAGCGTGACGTAATAGAAGACGTCCTCTGGCGTGGCCCCGTACATCCGCTCGATCCCGTCACGCACGATGGTGGACAGTTCGTAGGCAAAGGCCGGGTCGTAGCCGCGGACATTGGGCACGGTGCTGGCCAGGATGTGGCTGTGGCCGTCATCGTGCTGGAGGCCCTCACCGGCCAGCGTCGTCCGGCCGGCCGTCGCGCCCATCAGGAAACCGCGACCGCGCGCATCCGCGAAGGCCCACATCTGGTCGCCGGTCCGCTGGAACCCGAACATCGAATTGAAGATGTAGAACGGGATCATGGCCAGGCCATGGCTGGCGTACGAGGTGCCTGCTGCCTGGAACGAGGCCATGGAGCCGGCCTCCGTGATGCCCTCCTCCAGGACCTGCCCATCGGTCGCCTCCCGATAGGACAACACAAGGTCGGAGTCCACGGGCTCGTAGCGCTGGCCGTGGGCGGCGTAGATGCCGACCTCCTTGAACAACGGGTCCAGGCCGAAGGTGCGCGCCTCATCGGGGATGATGGGCACGATCCGAGCCCCGAGTTCCTTGTCCCGGATCAGGTTGCGCAGGATCCGGGCGAAGACCATCGTGGTCGAGACGGCGGTCGCGCTTCCGGTCTGGAACTCCGCATCGATGGACGGAGGCGGCTCCGGCAGCCGAGTCGCTCGAACGACGCGCCTGGGGATGGGTCCGCCCAGCGCCTTGCGATGCTCCCGCAGGTACTCGACCTCTTCCGAGTCCGGCCCTGGGTGGTAGTACGGGGCGTCCTTGAGCTTGCCGTCCGGGATGGGCAGCTCAAGCCGGTCCCGGAAGATTCGCAATTCGTTCTCGGACAGCTTCTTGGCCTGGTGCGTGATGTTGCGGGCCTCGACGCCCGAACCCAGGGTCCAACCCTTGACAGTCTTGGCCAGGATCACCGTGGGTGCGCCCTTGTACTCCGTGGCCGCCTTGTACGCGGCATACAGCTTGCGATAGTCGTGGCCGCCCCGGCGGAGCTTCGCCAGGTCGTCGTCGGACATCGCCTCGACCAGCCTGCGCAGGCGCGGATCCGGCCCGAAGAAGTGTTCGCGGATGTACGCGCCGCCGGCGACGCTGAATTTCTGGAACTCCCCGTCGAGCGTCTCGTTCATCTGGCTGACCAGCACGCCGTCCACGTCGCGGGCCAGGAGCTCGTCCCACTCGCGGGCCCAGATCACCTTGATGACATTCCAGCCGGCACCGCGGAACGCCGACTCCAGCTCCTGGATGATCTTGCCATTGCCGCGGACCGGGCCGTCCAGGCGCTGCAGGTTGCAGTTGACCACGAAGGTCAGGTTGTCCAGGCCCTCGCGAGATGCGACGTGCAGCGCACCGAGCGCCTCGGGCTCGTCAGTCTCGCCATCGCCAAGGAAGGCCCAGACGCGCGAGGCGCTGGTGTCCAGCAGCCCGCGGTTGTGCAGGTATCGGTTGAATCGAGCCTGGTAGACGGCGCCGATCGGCCCGAGACCCATGGACACCGTGGGGAATTCCCAGAAATCTGGCATCAGGCGGGGATGCGGGTAGGAGCTCAGCCCCTGGCCCGGCACGCTCTCACGTCGGAAGTGGTCGAGCTGGTCCTCGGTCAGGCGCCCTTCCAGGAACGCCCGGGCGTAGATGCCGGGCGCGGCGTGACCCTGGTAGAAGATCTGGTCACCCGAGCCCTGGCCGTCCTTGCCCCGGAAGAAGTGGTTGAAGCCGACCTCGTACAGGCTCGCCGAACTGGCGTATGTGGACAGGTGACCGCCGATGCCCGGGAAGTGCGTGTTCGCGCGCAGGACCATGGTCACCGCGTTCCACCGGATGATCCGGCGGATGCGCAGTTCCATCGCCTCGTCGCCGGGGAAGGTCGGCTCCTGCTCCGGGCTGATCGTGTTGATGTAGCGCGTCTGGGTCAATGGCGGCAGCCCGATCTGGAGCTGGCGCGCGCGCTTGAGCAGCTTGTAGATGAGGAACCGGGCTCGAGTCTCGCCGGCCTGCTCGACGACCTGGCCGAGCGACGTCATCCAGTCCTCGGTCTCGTCCGGATCGATATCGGGAAGCTGGTGCTTGAACTCGTCGAAATACATGCAGGCAGGACTCCATGACGGCACCGTCGGGCGCACATCTGGAAGCCTAGACCAAACGACCCTGGACCGCGGTGGAGGCGCACATCGGTCCCAGGCGCGATCGGCAGACGGACAGGCGGGCTCGCGGGGCCGGCGGCCTGTAATGCCGATGCAACGGGTCTGCAAGGCGGTGCCGCCACGGGCGGAAGGCCATGGCGGCGATGCTTGACCGGCTTCGAGCCACGGCACGTCAGGTGTCGCGGCACTCGATGGTCGAGCGGCTCGCCGGGGGGCACATCGCACGACCGCCGCACGACCATCGACCCCAGATCGAACTAACAGGAGAACCAGACCATGTCCGATCATCGCGATACCGTCGTCGTCAAGGACGGCGGCTCCGGCGCCGGGATGCTGCTTGGCATCGTGGCCATCGTCCTCGTCCTTGCCGGGGCGTGGTACTTCCTCATCGGCCCGGGTGCCAACAGCACGACCGCACCGAACGACGTCAACGTGAACATCGAGCTCCCGAGCATCGCGCCAGCCGCGTCCTGACGCCTGCCGGTCCACGCTCCGCTCGTGCCATGATGGCTGGGCGGAGCGTCACCGTATCCGAGCCGGGCGTGACGTCCGCGTCCATGTCCGTCACCATGCATCCCACCCAGGAGGTGAGCAGGTGAGCACCCAGCCGCTCGTACTCGTCGCCGACGACGAGCCAAGGATCACGAAGCTCGTATCGATCGCCCTCGGCGAAGAGGGCTTCCGCGTCGTCACCGCAAGCAGTGGCGAGGAGGCCCTGGTCAAGGCCGAGGAAGTCCGGCCGGACATCGTCCTGCTGGACATCGTCATGCCCGACCTCGACGGCATCGAGGTGATGCGCCAGCTGCGCGAGCGGCGCCCCGTGCCAGTCATCCTGCTGACCGCCAAGGGCTCCACCGCGGACAAGGCCAAGGGTCTCGATCTGGGCGCCGACGACTACATCGCGAAGCCCTTCCATCCCGATGAGCTGGCCGCCCGTGTGCGCGCGGTCCTGCGTCGATCGTCTGGTGCGGAGCCAGGCTCCGGCGTGCTCGCCTTCGACGACATCGAGATCGACCTCGAGCGGCGCATGGTCAGCCGGGCCGGCGAGCTGGTCCAGCTCTCGCGGACCGAATGGCTCCTTCTCCAGCACCTGGCCGCCAATGCCGGCAAGGTCGTCCTCCATACCGAGCTCCTGACCAAGGTCTGGGGTCCCGAGTACCGCGACGATCTCCAGTATCTTCGCGTATGGGTCTCGCGCGTTCGCCGCAAGCTCGGCGCGGAGCCCGGCGAACCCGGTCGCATCAGGACGTTCCAGGGCATCGGCTACCTCCTCGACGTGGAGCCGCCGTCGCCCAGGGCAACGGCCGTCATCGAACCCGTCCCGGACGAGCGCTCCGCCCTTATCGGCTGAGCGACATCCGGCCGATCAGCCCGCGGGCAGGCCCAGACCGATGCCCTGCTAGGCTGCGCTTCGTGCAGCGCTATCACCCGGGGACGGCCCTCGTCGTCGTCGACGTCCAGAACGATTTCGCGGATCCGACGGGCAGCCTGTCCGTGGCCGGTGGCGCCGCCGTGATCCCGACAATCAACGGCGAGATTGCCATGGCCCTGAGGGCCGAGGCGCTCGTCGTCGCGACCCAGGACTGGCATCCGGAGGCGACGCCGCACTTCGCCCGCGACGGCGGTACCTGGCCGGTCCATTGCGTCGCCGGGTCGTGGGGCGCGGAGCTCCACCCGGGACTTGTACTCCCCGGGGATGCGCCGCGGATTCGCAAGGGCGCCAACGGTGAGGACGGCTACTCCGCCTTCACGATGCGCGATCCGACCACCGGCGAGACGCTCCCGACCGAGCTTGAGGCCATGCTTCGCGATGGCGGGTTCACCCGTGTCGTCGTCGTCGGGCTGGCCACCGACTACTGCATCATGGCCACCGCGCTCGATGCCCTGCGCCTGGGCTTCGAGACCGCGGTCCTCGTCGACGCGATCGCCGCCGTCGATATCGCGCCCGGTGACGGTCCGCGCGCCCTCGACGAGATGCGCGAGGCCGGCGTCGGCCTGTGGCGCTCGGTCATGCGTTGACCCGATCGAGCGTGCCCATCTACGTCGAGCACCGGATCCGGGCACCACTGGATCTCGTCTGGTCGCACACCCAGGACCCCGACCTTCATGAACGCTGGGACCTGCGCTTCACGGACATCGACTACGTGCCCCGGTCCGATCCTGCGGCCCCACAGCGGTTTCGCTACGCGACGAGGCTTGGCTTCGGCATCGCCGTGGTCGGCGAGGGCGAGACCGTTGGCGAACGGGATCGCGCCGACGGCATCCGCGTGTCCGCCCTGCGCTTCTGGTCGGCGCAGGCACGATCGCTGATCCGTGAAGGCCGCGGCTACTGGAAGTACATCCCGACCGATGACGGGGCGGTCTTCATCACCGGCTACGACTACGAGACGCGGTACGGCTGGCTCGGGCGGCTCGTCGATCGCCTCGTCTTCCGCCCGCTCATGGGCTGGGCGACGGCCTGGAGCTTCGACCGGTTGCGCCTGTGGCTTGAGTCGGGCCTTGATCCCGCCCTGGCAGCACGCCAGGCGCTCGCCCATGGCGTCGCCAGGGTCGGGCTGGCCGCCGTGTTCCTGTATCACGGGCTGGTCCCCAAGTTGCTCGGGCCGGACGCGGGCGAGATCGCGCTCATGACCGCCGCCGGCGTGCCGCCGAGCCTCGTCGGGCCGGCCATCGTGGCCCTCGGGCTTGGCGAGGTCGCGTTCGGGCTCGTGCTCCTGCGCACCTGGCACCGCGCGTGGCCGGCGGCGCTCGTCGTCGCGTTCGCGGTGCTGGCCACCCTGACGGTCGCCCTGACCGCGCCGACCCTCTTGACGGGAGCCTTCAACCCCGTGTCGCTGAACCTCGCCATGGCCTGCCTGGCCGTGGTGGACCGGTTGACCCTGGCCGACATCCCGTCGGCGGGCCGCTGCCGCCGACGGCCCGCCAGCGCCCTCGATGCCGCGGCGCTTAATGTGGGGACCGAGGCCGCGGCGTGACCTCGATCTACCAGGCCATCCTCGGCAGCGACTTCGAGCGATTGCACCCCGAGATCCAGCGGCGCTTTGGGTTCTCGAGCGCGGACGGGGTGGCGGCCGTGGGCCGCGGCGTGATGAGCGAGGTCTGGCGCGGCCGCCCGTATACCCTGCCCTTCCTGTACGTCGGGACGTGGCGACGGATCATGTTCCCCGAGGTCGGTCGCGACATCCCGTTCACCATCGAGAACTACGCGTACCTCGACGACTTCGGTCGCGAGACGGTGTCCTGGATCCGCACCTTCGAGTCGACCAGGACACGACGCTTCGACGCCTACATGATCGACAGCCACGCACGTGGTCGGATCGTGGACTACCTCGGCTCGCATCAGCACCTCGCGGTGGACATCGACTTGACGGTGGACGAGCGCGGTGGCCTCCGACTGCGCTCGGGCGCGCAGCGGTTCTACGAAGGCCGGCTCGCCTTCCCGTTCCCGATGGCCTTGAGCGGGGTCGCCGACGTGCATGAATGGTTCGACGAGTCGATCGGCCGGTTCCGCATCGAGGTGGACGTCCGGAATCGGCTGTGGGGCCCGCTCTTCGGCTACCGCGGCGCCTTCGACGTCGAGTGGCGGACGGTCGGGCGCGACGAGATCCCTGCCCACATCCTGCCCCGCCGCCAGGAGCCGCGCGAATGACCGGACGACCGTCGTGATCCGCGCCCTTGTACGTCTCGTCGTCATCGGGGGTGCCCTCGCCTGGCTGCTTGACGCCGCACTGGGCCGGAGGGCCCGCGGCGCGCCGCCCGAGCCGATCGAGCTGCTGACGGTCATCGATGCGCCGATCGAGCGTGTCTGGGACGAACTCGTTGACATCGAGGGCCAGCCGCGCTGGATGCACGACATGAAGGCGGTCCGGATGGACGACCAGGGTCCCGTCCGGGTGGGCAGCACCGGCCGGGCGACGGTGCGCATGTACGGGCTGGCCGTGACCGATCCGGTGACGATCACGATCCTCGAACCGCCGCATCGATTCGGCCTGACCCATGAGGGCCTCTTCGCGGGCGGCGGGACCTTTGACCTGCAGCGCGGCGCCGACGGCACGACGACGATCGTCCGCTGGGAGGAGGTGCTCGTCGCCCCGGTCCTCCCTCACCTGGGCGCCCTGCTGACCGCCCCGGTCTTCCGCCACGTGTTCGAGGCGGACCTGCGCCGTTTCCGCGACGTGGTCGAGCGCGGGGCCTGACCGAGCGTGCGCCTGCACCTGGTCGATGCGACGTATGAACTGTTCCGGGCGCACTTCGCGCCGCGCCCGCCGGTCCTCGGCCGCGACGACTTCCCGTTGTCGGGCGTGTCGGGCCTGTGCGAGCAGCTCCTGTACCTGCTCCGCGAGGAAGGCGCCACCCATATCGGCTGCGCCACGGACCAGGTCATCGAATCCTTCCGCAACGACCTCTACCCGGGCTACAAGTCGTCGGTCGGCATGCCCCCTGAGCTGCTCGCCCAGTTCCCCATCGCGGAGGCCGCCGTGGGGGCGCTCGGCATCGTCCTGTGGCCGATGGGCGAGTTCGAGGCGGACGATGCGATCTCCGCCGCCGCGGTCCGCTTCGGGGCCGACCCGCGCGTGGAGCGGATCATCGTGTGCACCCCGGACAAGGACATGGCCCAGCTCGTCATCGATGAGCGGGTCGTGCTCTGGGACCGGCGCCGCAACGTGGTCTACGACGATGGCGGCGTGCGTGCGAAGTGGGGCGTGCCACCGAAGTCCATCCCGGACTGGCTGGCCGTCGTCGGGGACAGCTCGGACGGGTACCCGGGGCTGCCCGGTTGGGGCGCGAAATCTGCCGCTGCGGTCCTCGCCCGCTACGGCCACCTCGAGGACGTGCCCGAGCGCGCCTCGGCCTGGGAGGTACCGGGCGTCGGG
Organism: Chloroflexota bacterium; assembly: GCA_031416295.1. GTDB lineage: Bacteria > Chloroflexota > Limnocylindria > Limnocylindrales > CSP1-4 > SPCO01. The sequence goes on along the minus strand of JANOTJ010000400.1, from coordinate 9,150 downwards.
GGCGGTCGAGCGGTCAGCCTGGCCGCGACGCTGCGCGAGCACTGGGCGGACGCGCTCCTGTTCCGCGATCTTGCCAGACTGCGCACGGTGGAGGATGGCGTCCCGATCCGCCAGCGCGACGCCGACGAGCTGCGCTGGGATGGCGCCCCACAGGATGCCTGGGAGGGGTTCTGCGACGAATGGGGCCTGGACCGCCTGCGCCGTCGTCCCCATCGCTGGCTCGATCAGTCGTAGGCCTCGGGAGCGCGCAGTCCACACCGCCCGTCCGTCGACATCGTCGCTGCGATAGCGGACTCCTGACAGAAGCTTCGCTGGTGGGCACTCGTCCGGGGCGGATTCCACCTCGCCGTCGTTCCACGCACAAGCTCACGACCCGGGTCGCGGGATCCTTGCCATCCGCTCCCTCACGCGAGCATCTGTCACCGATCCGGTGACCAATGCCCACCACGCGAGCATCTGTCGCGAATCCACCAGGTCGCGGCGGCCCCGGGCGCTCGATGCCGAGACGCTGGCGGCCACGTCATGCGCGCGGGTCGCGGCGGCCCCGGGCGATGCCGACACGGTGGCGGCCACGTCGCGAACGCAGGCCGGGTGGTCCCGCGCGCCGAGCGGCGCGACCACGCTCCGATCGTCCACCGGGCGGACGATCCGGGCGGGTGCCGGCGGGTGCCGGCGGGTGCCGGGCGGGTGCCGGCGGATACCGGGCGGACGATCCGGGCGGGTGCCGGCGGGTGCCGGCGGGTGCCGGGCGCCGAGCGCCGACACGCTGGCGCGCCGAGCGCCGACACGCTGGCGTCCGTCGAGGCTCTCGGTCGTGAGCGGCTCAACGCACCAGGCGCAGCAGCTCCGCGTGGTGGACCGCCGGGGCCGCGAGGATACCGATCGATCGTGGCGCGTGGGCGAAGTCGAACCAAGGACCGCCTTCGATGGAGGTAACCGTCGCCCCGCCGCGATCCGCGATGAGCCCGGCCGCCGCGACATCCCAGGCTGACAGGCCGCCCTGCTGGATGAAGGCATCGAAGCGGCCGTTGGCGACATAGGCCAGGCCGAGTGCCGCGGAACCCATCGATCGGGAGATGCGGATCGCCTTGCGCACGTGGCTGGCCCGGGTCGCTGCCGCTCGACCGTTGAGGGACATGGAGACGACGAAGTCGGACAGTCGCTCCTTGTCCGATGCGCTGATAGCGTGGCTCCCCTGCCCGAGTGAGCCGGAGAGCAGGGCCGGGCCGTCGGCGGTCGCGGCGAACGTCTCCCCGCGACTCGGGTCGTGGATCACCCCGACCGACGCCCGGCCATCGACGATCAGTCCGATCGAGACGCAGAAGAACGGGATGCCGTTGGCGTAGTTGACGGTGCCGTCGAGCGGATCCACGATCCAGACCCGGCCACGTCCGGAGGTAGGCGCCTCGCCGGCCACGGCCCGATGCTCGCCGGTCTCCTCGGCCACGATCGCGTCCATCGGGTGGCGCCCCCGGATCGCGTCCAGGATGAGCGCCTCGGACTGATGGTCCGCCTCGGTCACCACGTCGCGGGCGGACTTGTAGTCGATGTGCTCGAGACGCTCGTAGCGATCCATCAACACCTCGCCGGCCCGTGCCGCGAGCGCGATGGCGAACGAGAGATCGTCGCTCACGGGGTCCGGCACGTGACGACCAGTGGTCGGATCGCCGTTCCGAGCTCGGTCAGCGTCCGCTCGAACGTGATGCTCCCGGCGGCCTCGATGCGCGGGGTCAGGACCAGCGCGGCGTCATTCGTGCGCCCGCCGGCATCCGCCACGCGGCAGGTCGTCCGGCCCATGGCGGCACCCTCGTTCCTGACGGTCAGTGTCACCGCCAGGCCACCCTCGGCCGCGATCACGCCATCGACGCTCGCCGGGAACGGACCGGCGCCGGTCACGGCCAGCCGGGCAACCACAGCGAGCGCGATGATCGCCCCGACGAGCGCCACGAAGACCGTCCCGTGGACCTGGGAAGATGCCGCGTCGCGGAGGCCCAGGGGGTTGCAGTCCTCGCACAGACCGACGCCCGGGGGCACCGGCGCGCCGCACCTCGCGCAGGGGTGGGTCGGTTCGACGTTGTCCGCCTGGGCTGTACTGGTCACGACCGTGATGGTGCCACGAACGCCTGCTACCAGCGCGCGACGGCGTCCACCAGCGCGTCCACGTCGGCCGTCGAGCGGGCCAGCACGACTGCGCCGTCCGCGCCCGCCTTGCGCCAGCGTGCCCACGTTTCGCGCGGTGCCTGGACCCAGCCAGTGTCGGCGACGGACGCCTCGCCCAGCCAGTCGCCCTGGAATCCGACCAGCACGAGTTGGTCGTCGCGGCGACGACCGGCGGCGGCCAGCGACTCAAGGTAGATCGGCAGATTCGCCTCGAAGTTGTCGTCGAACGTGGTCCAGCCGTCGCCGATGCGGCCAGCGAGGCGGGCACCCGCCGGGGTCTCGCCACCGATCACGATCCGGGGTGCGGGCTCGGGCACCGGGAACGCGGATGCGTCGCGCAGCGGATAGAACGGGGACTCGCGGGTGACCGGGCCACCGGACCACAGCGCCCGGATGACGGCGACCGCCTCCTCGAGCCTGGCCACCCGCTCGGGCGGCGCCGGGAAATCGATGCCGTAGGCTTGGTGCTCAAGCGGCGCTCCGCCGATCCCGATGCCCAGGATGAGCCGGCCGCCGCTCGCGTTCTGGAGGGTGGACGCCATCCGGGCCACGACGGCCGGGTGCCGATTCATGACGTTGAGCACGAACGGTCCGACCGTCGCCTGGGCGGTCGCGCCGGCGGCCATCGCGAGCATCGTCCAGCCCTCGACGACCGGCACGTCGTGGTCGCCCCGGCCCATGAAGTGGTCCCAGCACCACAGCCCGGCGTAGCCCGCCGCGTCCAGTCGTCGGGCGCTCTCGAGCCACCACGCGGGTTCGGCCCGGATCGCCCGCAGGCAGACCCCGATCGGCAGCGACCCCGACGACACGTCGTCCACGGCGTCCACGGCGTCCATTCGTGCTAGAGCCCCGTCTCGAAGAGCCGCATGTCCTGGGCCGACGTCGCGTGCCCATCGCCCCGGGTGGGTCCGAGGGCAGCACCCGCGCCCAGCGAATCAAGGTCCGCCGGGAAGCGGCCGATCAGGTCCAGGACCACGGCCTGGATGCGCGCCGCGTTGGCCTGGAAGACCTCCAGTACGTCGGTCGCGTTGACGGCCTCCGTGCCCTCGTGGACGCCCGCGTCATAGTCGGTGATGAGGGCGATGTTCACGACCGCGATGCCGAGCTCGCGACACAGCCAGGCCTCCGGGTACTGGGTCATGTTGATGACCTCCCAGCCGGCATCGCTGAACCATTTCGATTCGCTCTTGGTCGAAAAGCGCGGGCCCTGGATCACGACGACCGTGCCCCGCTCGTGGACCTCGATGCCGTGGTCGCGGATGGTCTCGATGGCCAGCCGGCGGAGGATCGGGTCGTAGGTGTCGGCCGACGAGAGGTGAGTGACGATCGGGCCGTCGTAGAAGGTGTCGGCACGACCGGACGTGCGGTCCACGAACTGGTCGCACACGACGAAGTCGCCGGGCTTGACGTGGAGCTGGAGCGAACCGGCAGCACACGGCGAGATCGCAGCCTTGACGCCCAGTGACTTCATCGCCCAGACGTTGGCGCGATAGTCGATCCTGTGGGGCGGGATCGTGTGCCGGCGACCGTGGCGCGGCAGGAACGCGACGCGCCGCCCGGCGACCTCGGCAAGGAACACCGAATCGGATGGCGGTCCATAGGGCGTGTCCACCTTGATCTCCCGGACGTCCTCGAGCAGTGAGTAGAAGCCCGACCCTCCGAAGATGCCGATCTCCGCTGTATCCGCCACGCGTGCCTCCATCGCAAGCTTTGTGTGCCGGCGGCTCCGGCCGGCGGTCCGATTCTAGGCGTCGCGACTAGGATGGGCACGCCAGGACGGGCGCGCCAGCGCGGAGCGGCGTCCGCGCATCGACTTGACGGAGCAGGCCATGACCGATCAGCCCGACGACGCCACCTCCCGGATCCCGACCCCGGGAGGTGCCGGGGTGCCAGGAGCCTCCCCGGCGGTGCCGCCGCCCGCGGCCGTGCCGGTGCCGCCGCCCCCGGCGGTGCGCCGCGACGACTCCGGGCGCCTCGGCTCGGTGATCGGCGGTCTCGTGGTCCTCGGCATCGGCCTGTGGTTCTTCGCGGAGCAGACCCTCGGCTACGAGATGCCGGACATCAGCTGGCGCCAGGCCTGGCCCCTGGTGCTCATCGCCATCGGCGCCTGGGTCGTCCTCGGGGCGGCGCGGCGGCGCACGCCGTGAGCGGGTCCGCGGCGAGCACGGACCACGTGCAGGTCGCCGATTGGCGGCGCCGTGTCGCGACCTTGTACGCGGACGTCCGGGCGATGGCTGCCGTGGACCCGGCTGGCGCCCTGGCCCACTGGCGCTCGGTCAGGGAGATGCTGTATCGGACGCACTCGCAGTCCCCGGTGCTGGACTCGGAGCGGGCGTCGTTCCGGGCCCATCACTTCGACCACGATCCAACCCTCCGATTCGCCCTCGACATCGAGCCCGCACCACCACCCGCGCCCGGGGCCCTGTCGCTGGAACTGCCCAACAGCGGCACGGTGACCCTCGCGTTCATCCGGATCGGGACGGTGCGGATCCCGTTCGCGGACGGCGAACGGCGGCTCTCCCTGTTCTGGATGGCTGGCTACGCCGGCGGGCTGTTCCTGCCGTTCCGCGACGCGACCAACGGACCGGAGACCTACGGGGCGGGCCGCTACCTGCTGGACACTGCCAAGGGCGCAGACCTCGGCACGGACGATGTCGGGCGCCTCATCCTCGACTTCAACTTCGCGTTCCAGCCTTCGTGCGCCTTCGATCCCCAGTGGGCCTGTCCGCTCGCGCCCCCGGAGAATCGCCTCGATCTGCCCGTCCGCTCGGGCGAACGCCTGGCCTGACCAACGTACCGGTGGCCGCAGGACCCTCGGTACATCCCCGGACCGCACCTGACCGGGCATCATGGCCACACGGCGCGGACCCGTATCGATGTGCGTCGGTCGACGACCCCGAAGGGAGTCCCGTTGCGCCTGTTCCAGAATCAGCGAGTGACACCGGACGAGCGACTGCTGTGGTCGCGCGACAGCCGGTTCGTGCACCGCCTGGCCGTCGCCATCCCCGGCAGCCGGGTCCTGGAGCTCGATTCGGGGGCCGTCCTGATCGGCCCGGCCACGGCGATGACGGAGTCGGCCGCCGCCCAGGTGGCCCGGGATGCGAAGGCCCTGGACTACGGGCTGGTCACCGTCGATACCAACCTGCCGCCAGCGGACCGGTACCTCACCGCGTTGTCTGCGGCGGTGCAGGTGTCGGGTATCGCCGAGCGCATCGGCATGGCGCCGTCCACCCAGCTCATCCAGACCAAGACCCTCGACTACTTCTTCAGCCTGCGCAAGCTCCACGGCGTCGCGTTCCAGCCGATCGTGGAGCTTTCGACGGGCGTTGTGTACGAGTACGAGTGCCTGTTCCGGCCCGAGATGCCGATGCTCCCGCAGTCGATCTCGGCCATCGTCCAGGCGGCCATCGACACCGACCGCTCGGTCGAACTCGATGTCTTCCTGATCGCGTCCATCCTGGAGCGCGCCGGCACCCTGGAGCGCGAGCGCGTGGCGCGAGGCGACCCGCCCCACCGACTGGCCCTCAACGTCACCCCGGCGAGTCTGCTCGATCGGCATTTCGAGGCAGGGGCGTTCGCGGCACTGGTCATTGCGGCCGGGCTCGACCCCAGGCGAATCACCCTGGAATGCACCGAGCAGCAGGCCGTCTCGGACGTGCTCCCGCTCAAACGGGCGGTCAAGGCCCTGCGCCGCCAGGGTTTCGGGGTTGCGATCGATGACGCCGGCGCCGGCTATGCGAGCTTCGCGCTCATCGCCGCCCTGCGCCCGACCGTCATCAAGATCGACCGCGACATCGTGGCCGGGATCGCCCGCGACGACGCCAAGCAGGCCCTCGTCGAGGCCTTCGTGTCGTTCGGACGCCGGATCGGCGCCCGCCTGCTCGCCGAAGGCATCGAGCGCCGCGCCGACCTCGCGATCATCACAGCACTCGGCGTGGATCTCGGCCAGGGCAACCTCCTGGGCCGCCCGGCTGCGCTGCCGGCCGCGCCACGCCCCATCGAAACGCTTCGCCTCGATGCCGCTCGCGACGGCGTCCGGCGCGCCGTCCACGGGCGACGAGTGGGCAGCGCGACCACCATCGGGCGCGGCCGTGCCCGCGCCAGCGCCCCCGCCTTGAAGTGATCCGAGGCTCACCGATGGAGCCTGCCGTACCATCGGCCGATGCCGATGACCGCACTCCCCGACCACGTCCGCGCCTTTCTCGCCGGGCGGCACTTCCTGTCCCTCGCCACGCTGGACGCTGACGGCGCGCCGCGTCAGTCGGTCATCTGGTACACGCTCGATGGCCAGGAGATCGTCGTCAACAGCGCCGTAGGCCGGCGTTGGCCCGCGAATCTTGTCCGCGACGGGCGGGTCAGTCTGGCCGTCACCGATCGCGACGATGGCTACCGCTGGGTCGGCCTGACCGGCACGGCCGTGGCGGCCACCGATCAGCCCAGCGCGCAGGCGGACATCGCGGCCATGGCCCGCCATTACCACTCGGACGACCCGGCCGAGGCCGAGGCGCTGATCCGCGACCGGTTCACCAAGCAGGTGCGGATCAGCTTCCGTATCGCCATCAGCAGCCACTACGACCACCTTGCCTGACCCGACGATGGCCGCTTCTTCCCGGTTCGCGCCCGTCCGCTTCGGCCTCCAGCTCTGGTCCCAGTCCACGGACTGGCCGTCCTTCCGCGACGCCGCCCTGGCCGCCGATGCCAGCGGCTGGGACTCGGTCTGGACGTGGGACCATCTGCTGGCGATCTTCGGGCCGTGGGAGCAGCCGATCCTCGAGGGCTGGACGACGATGGCCGCCCTCGGGCCGTTGACCCGGCAGGTCCGCCTCGGGCTGATGGTCGGGGCGAACACGTTCCGGGACCCAGGACTGACCGCCAAGCTCGCCACGACCCTGGATCACGTCTCGGACGGCCGGGCGGTGCTCGGCATCGGGGCCGCCTGGTTCGAGCGCGAGCACAACGCCTTCGGCATCGACTTCGGGACGAGTCCGGGTCGGCGCATCGACTGGCTGGACGAATCGGTGACGCTCATGCGCCGCCTGCTCGACGGCGAGCGGGTGACCCACGAGGGATCGCGCTACACGCTGCGCGACGCCCTGTGCGAGCCGCGCCCGATCCAGTCCCACCTGCCGATCCTCATCGGCGGGTCCGGACGGCGCAAGACGCTGCGGACCGTCGCCCTGCGCGCCGACGCCTGGAACACCTCGGGCGAGGCCGCCGATGCTCGCGAGGCGGTGGCCGCCCTCGAGGAACACGCCGCGGCCGTCGGCCGTGACCTCGCAACCCTCGAACGCACGGTCAGCTTCCCGATCATCCTGCGTGACGACGCGGCTGCCGCACGATCGCGGATGGACGAGCTGATGGCCCACAACGGGATCACCACGATGGGCGACCTGCCGCACCTCGCGGGTCCCCCGGAACTCGTCGCCGACGAGCTGCGGCCGTACGTCGCGATGGGCTTCGGCACGATCATCGTGCGCATGCCTGCCCCCTTCGATCACGAGACGATCGCCCGTATGGGCGAAGTCGCGGCGTTCCTCGCGAGGTGAGAGTCGTCGTCCTCGCCGGCGGGACCGGCGGCGCCAAGCTCGCGGCCGGCCTCCAGGCCGAGCTACCCGCGGGCGATCTGACCGTAGTCGTCAACACCGGCGACGACACAGAACGCCACGGCCTGCTGGTCATGCCCGATCACGACGCCGTGCTGTACATGCTCGCCGGCACCTTCGATTTCGAGCGCGGTTGGGGCGTGGCTGGCGAGACGTGGACCGTGATGGATGCCCTGGCCGCGCTCGGGGAACAGGCCTGGTTCCGCCTCGGCGATCGTGACTTCGCCACGCACATCGCGCGGCACTCGCGACTGGCCGGCGGGGCACGCCTGACGACCGCCGTGCGCAGCCTCCAGGTCGCAGCCGGCATCCCGACGACGATCCTGCCGATGACCGACGTTCCGGTGCGGACGGAGGTGCGGACCGACGACGGCTGGCTCGATTTCCAGGAGTACTTCGTGCACCGCCAGCAGGTGCCCGAGGTCCACGAGGTGCGCTTCGCGGGCATCGATGCGGCCCGGCCGACGGGCGACGTGATCGAGGCGCTGGCCAGCGCCGATGTCGTGATCATCGGCCCGTCCAACCCGCTGGTCTCGATCGCCCCGATCCTGGCCGTCCCAGGGATGCGCGCTGCGCTCGCGGACGCCCGGAGCCGGGGCACGCCGACCGTCGCAGTCAGCCCGATCGTCGGCGGCAAGGCGCTCAAGGGCCCGGCCGACCGGATGCTCAGCTCGCTGGGCTTCGAGTCGAGCGCGCTCGGCGTCGCGCGGCTCTATGCCGACATGGTGGACGCCATCGTGATCGACACCGTGGACGTCGCGCTCGCCGGGTCGATCGAGGCGCTCGGTCTGCGTGTCGTGGCCACCGATACGATCATGGCCGGCGAGGCCGGCCGTGCCCGTGTCGCCCGTTCCGTGCTGGAAGCCGCCTCGGCGGCAGGGGCCTGAGCCTGAGACCTGACCCGGTGCCCGGGCCGCACCCCTCGGCGCCACCCCGTGCCACGACGGGACGTACCATCGGGCCCATGCCCCATCTCGCCGATTCAGCAGATCCAGCCGACCGCGACCGCGACGCCCGGGCCCGCGACGCCCGGGCCCGCGACGTCGTCATCGCGATCATCCCGGTCGGTTCGCTCGATGGCGCGAAGTCGCGCCTCGGTGCCGTGCTTGATGCCGAGGAACGCCACGCCCTCGCCGTGTCGCTCGCAAGGCGCGCATTCGCCGCGGCCGTTGCCGCGCCATCGATCGCAGATGTCTTCGTGATCACGCCCGACGACGAGGTCCGGGCGATCGCGCTGGAGCTCGGTGCCCGGCCGATCCGCCAGCGCACCTCGGGGTTGAACGACGGCCTGCGTGAGGCCCGAGCGGAGGCGCTGGCCGCCGGCGCTGACGCGATCCTGATCCTGCCCATCGACCTGCCGCGGATCACCCCGGAAGACATCGAGGCG
>JANOTJ010000399.1:0-4350 GCA_031416295.1 Chloroflexota bacterium | reverse complement strand
GCGGCTGCCGGGCCTGCGGCGCGTGAACCTCGAGGTCAACCACCGCTGCCCGGTCCCGGTCGTGGAGCGCGCCGTGCGGCTCATCGAGCGCAACGAGGAGCGCTTCGTGAAGGTCATCCGCTCGCGTCCGGACGCGGCCGGACGGGTCGTCCTCGCGCCGGATCCGGCGGACCCTCCCGAACGGATCGAGCGGGTGCTCCGATCATGGCCCGACGACAGTTCGTCGCGGGCCGTGCTCGCCCGGACGAACCGGGAGTTGCAACCGGCCGTCGTTGCCGCGATCCGCCTGGGCATCCCGTTCCGTGCCGACCGGGTGCCCCTGGTCGTGGACGATCCAGGCCTCGACGACGTGCTGGCACGGGTCGCCGCGGAGACCGATCCGGCCCTGCCGCTGCTCGTGCGGCTCGGGGCGGTACGGGGACTCGTGCTCGCCGAGGCGGAACGTGGACTCGCCGCGGCCGTGCTGGCCTGGGCTCCGCCGTACCCCGACCTCCCGAGCCTGGTAGCCGACGTCGCCGCGACCCGCGCGCGCCTCCAGGATCTCCGGCGCGACGATGCGGCCCTGACCATGGCCAGCGCCCATTCGACCAAGGGCCTCGAGTTCGACCACGTCGCGGTCATCGGCATGGAGGAGGGTCGATTCCCGAGCGGGCGAGCCGTGGCCGAGGCCGACGATCCGAAACGGGCGCTCGAGGAGGAACGGCGCCTGGGCTACGTGGCCTGGACGCGCGCTCGGCGCACACTGACCCTGAGCTATGACCCTGCGGTCCCGTCCCCGTTCCTGCTCGAGGCCTTCAGCGCCGACGAACTGGGCCTGTCCGACGCCGCTAGCATGCCCACATGACACGCCTGCCGAGCCTTGGGCCCCGCGGTGAAGGCTGGGTCGCGATGCAGTTCGCGCTTCTCGCGGCGATCGCCGCCGCCGGTCCGTGGACGGCAGCGACAGGGTCGGGACCGGCGGGCATCGCCCTGGTCGTGCTGGGCGGCGCCCTGATCGTGCTGGGCGGCGCGCTTGCGCTCCGAGGGGCCGTGGACCTGCGTGATGCCCTGACGCCCTTGCCCCATCCTCGTGCCGACGCCGAACTGGTCGAGCATGGCCTCTACGCCCGAGTCCGGCACCCCATGTACGGCGGGCTGATCATGGCCGCCGTTGGTTGGGGCCTGGTCTGGGCCTCCCCAACGGCGCTCATCCTGGCCGGCGGCCTGGCCGTCTTCTTCCTGCTCAAGTCGACCCGGGAGGAGGCCTGGCTGGTGGAGCGGTTCCCCGGCTATGTGGCCTATCGACGACGGACGCGCCGCTTCCTGCCGCTGCCCAGCCGACGTCCCGGCATCTGACCGCCACGGTGGCAGCTCCGGCTCACGCCCGAGCGCGGTTGATCTCGCGCAGTAGCCGATCGATCGCGTCGAGGAACGGCTCGGTCAGCTCGGGCGGGAGCACGTCGCGGATGGAATCCTTGGGACCGTAGGCGGCTCTAGCGCGCATCGCCGCCGCGCGCAGGCCGGGCAGACCGTCATCGCGGAGTCGATCGGGCAGCGGCTCGAGGTAGGTCGCCCAGCGCTGCTGGTCGCGGGCGTGGGCCTCGGCGAGGAGCCGATCGGCGTGGCGGGCCGCCGCCAACCCAAGGTCGTCGATCACGGGGTTTGCGTGGCGGGCCGCGATCGCGGCGTCGCGTCCGGACCCCTGGACCCGATCAGCCATCCAGCGGGTCGGGGCCGTCGTCGCCGGACCCGATGTGGATGCCCTCGGGCGGGGCGAGCAGGGTGAGTGGCAAGCGCTTGCGCTCGGAACCGTTGACAAGGATCCGGAACGAGTAGTCGCCGGCGGCCGGAAAGGTCAGGTTCCACAGGTCGATGGAGAAGGTCAGGATGGCATCGCGGCCGTCGCGCTGGCTGCGGGCCACGAGGCTGCCTGCCGCCCCTGCGACCTCGCCGCCGTCCGGATCGAGCAGGACGAACCGAATCTCGTGCTCACGGTCGGTCTCCGGTGCCGTCACCTGGAGGCCGACGACGAGGGCGATATGCGGGTGCCGGAGCGGGAACCGACGCCCCCCGATGCGGGCGATCCCGCCGCCCAGCACATGGAACTTCTGCCCCGGCACGGTCTCCGCAGCATCGGCGAGGAAGGCGAAATCGATTTCTGGCATCGTGGCTATGGTACCCGCAGCCCGACGCCTCAACCGCGTCGGGAGCAGGTTCGACCGGGCGAGCCGCCGACGAGCGTGTTCAGGTGCTCGCCGCTTCACCCCCGGCGAGCGTCAGCGCACTCGCGATATCGGTCTCTGAGAAGTCGACCCCCTTGTACAGCAGCGGCAAGCTCCGCACCTTGGCGAGGGCGTAGCTGAAGACGTCTCCGAAGTTCAACCCGGCGGCGTGCCCGCTTCCCTTGCCGAACGCAACGAAGGCGGCGTACGCCGCTTCGGCCTCGGCCGGCCCGGGTGCCACCACGTCGAACATCGGCAGGCGCAGCAGATCGTCGACCAGCACGACCGCGCGTTGCCCGCGACGTCCGTGGACGACCATGCGCGCCTCGACCACGGAGACGGAGCTGATCAGCACGCGATCGGCGCGTTGCAGCACCTGAACGAACGTTTCGCGTTCCGGTTCCGCGAACGCGATCGCCACGATGGCCGAGGTGTCGACGACGATCATCGCGGCAGGCCATGCTCATCCCAGTCGAGGGGATCGGTCGCATCCGTTCTGTCAGGGACCCGGTCGAGTTGGGCCAACAGCGCCGTCATCCGTGTCATCTGGTCCTCGACACCGGAGGTCTCGCCGATCTCGCCGATCAAGCGATCGAGGGCGCGCTCGACGACCGCGGTCTTGCTCATTCCGGTGCTCTTGGCCAATCGCTCGACCTTGCTCACGACGACTGGGTTGGCGATCTGCAGGGCCATGTCCAGACGATGCCTCCGATGTTGATGTCAATATCATCACTATACATCGTCCCCGGACAGGTCCTTGCGTGGGTCGGCCGCGCGTCCACGCGCGTCCCGGGCGGGCGAGATCAGCGCTCCCCGGCGACTCCCGCCACCGCGCGCTTGCGCGTGGGACCGATCGCCGACACGGGTCCGAGCGTCCGCCCCGCCCGCAACCGATCGTCGCGGCCGGCCGCTTCCGCGAACGTGATGTCGGACAGGGGCACAAGTGGTTCGCCGCGCAGGACTCGAGCGAGGTACTCGCCGGTGGCCGAATCCGCGGTCGCCGCGACGTCCTCGGGCGTGCCCGAGGCCACGATCAGCCCGCCGCGGTCACCGCCCTCGGGGCCCAGGTCGACGACCCAGTCGGCGGTCTTGATGACGTCCAGGTTGTGTTCGATGACGAGGACCGTGTTCCCGCCATCGACCAGTCGATGGAGCACTTCCAGCAGCTTCTCCACGTCCGCGAAGTGGAGCCCCGTCGTCGGTTCATCCAGGACGTACAGGGTCCGACCGGTGGCCCGCCTCGACAGTTCCGTGGCCAGCTTCACCCGCTGGGCCTCGCCGCCGGACAGGGTCGTCGCGGGCTGGCCAAGGTGCACGTACCCAAGACCGACATCCACCAGCGTCTGGAGCTTCACCCGGACGTTGGGCACCGCGCTGAAGAAGTCGAGCGCCTCGGCGATGGTCATCTCCAGGACATCGGCGATGGACTTGCCCTTGAAATGGATCTCCAGCGCTTCGCGGTTGTAGCGCTTGCCCTTGCAGATCTCGCACGGGACGTAGACGTCGGGCAGGAACTGCATCTCGATCTTGAGGATGCCGTCGCCCTTGCAGTGCTCGCAGCGGCCGCCCTTGACGTTGAAGCTGAAGCGCCCCGGCAGGTAGCCCCGGACGCGCGACTCGGGCACGCCCGCGAACAGCTCGCGGATCGGCGCGAACAGGCCGGTGTAGGTCGCAGGATTGGAGCGCGGCGTCCGTCCGATCGGGCTCTGGTCGATCTCGATGATCTTGTCGATGTGCTCAGCGCCGCGCAGGGTCTCGTGCGCGCCAACGGGCTCGCGCGAGCCGTTGAGTTCGCGCGCCAGCGCTCGATACAGGACCTCCGTGATGAGCGTGCTCTTGCCGCTGCCGCTGACCCCGGTGATAGCCACGAAGCAGCCGAGCGGCACGCGCAGGTCCACGTCGCGCAGGTTGTGCTCGCGCGCGCCGTTGACCTCGAGGGCCTTGCCGCTGCCCGTTCGCCGCTGCGTCGGGATCGGTACCGAGCGGTCGCCGCGCAGGAACGCGCCGGTGATCGACCGCGGCTCGGCGAGAGGTCCTCCAGCGAACCGTTGGCGATGATCTCGCCGCCGTGCTCGCCCGCCCCGGGACCGATGTCCACGACCCAGTCCGCGGTCCGGATCGTCTCCTCGTCGTGCTCGACGACGAGGAC
>JANOTJ010000398.1:0-4051 GCA_031416295.1 Chloroflexota bacterium | reverse complement strand
ACCCACGACCAGACTCGTCGCGCCGAAGGTGGCCGCCAGCCGGGCTGCCGTGTCGATCCGCCAGAACTCGTCGTCGAGGATGTCGCGATAGATGAAGTTGGCGCCCGAGTACACGGCGACGAGCGCGATGCCGGCGTCGTCAAGGACGCGCCGGAGGTCGTCCGGTCGGTCCTCGTACTGGCGCAGGTTGCCGTCGAACATCTCGACCCCGGCATACCCGGCCGCGGCGATCTCGCGTACGGCGGTCTCGGTGGAACCGTTCGCCAGGTAGAAGAGGTCCTTGATGCTGGTGACGCCGACGGGATGTCCGACGACGCCGCCCCAGGTGATCGTCTGGTAGCTGATCCGCATCGCGACTACCTCTTCTTGGCCAACGCGACGGCGAGGATGATGATCAGGCCGCGGACGATGAACTGCTGGCTCGTGGGCAGGCTCGCCAGGGTCAGCCCGTTGTTGATCAAGCCGATCATCAGGGAGCCCAGCAGCGTGCCGATGACGGTCGCCCGACCGCCAAACAGACTCGTGCCGCCGAGGATCACGGCGGCGATGACCGACAGCTCGGCACCGGCCCCGAACTCGAACCGCCCCGAGTGGAGCCGGCCGGCGAAGAGCATGCCGGCCAGTCCGGCTGTGATGCCCATGACGGTCATCACCAGAAACGTGATCAGGCGGGTATCGACGCCCGAGAATCGGGCCGCCACGGTGTTCCCGCCGGTGGCAAGGACGCGCCGGCCATAGGTGGTCTTGCGCAGCACGACGTGGCCGACCAAGAAGATGACCGCGGTCCAGACCATCAGGGAAGGGATCGGCCCGATGTCGCCCGACCCGAAGATGAACGTGAACGTGTCGTCCTGGATGGGGATGGGTGCCGTGTCGCTCATCCATTGGGCGGTCCCATTGACGATGCCCAGCGTGCCCAGGGTCACGAGGAACGAGGGGATGCTGATGAACGCGACGAGGAACCCGTTGGCCACGCCCGCGACGAGCCCGGTGATCAGACCGATGAGCACCGCGGCCGGCAGCGGCAGGCCCCACGCCCCGAGCGCCAGGGCCGTCGTCACCGACGACAGTCCCGCTACCGCGCCGACCGACAGATCGATGTGGCCTGCGCCGATGACGAACGTCATCGCGACCGCCATGATCGAGATGATCGCCGTCTGGCGGAAGACGTTGAGCAGGTTGTTGGGAGACAGGAAGCCCTTCTCGCCGAGCGTGATCGCGAAGATCACGAACACCACCGCGAACCCGATATAGATGATGTACTGCCGCCAGTCGAACGCCTTGAGCGAAGCGACGCTCGGGCGGGCGGACATCGTAGGCTCGGTCATCAATGCACCTCTACGCCCTGGACGGCATGGTGGAGATCCTCCTCCTGGAGGATGTCGCGACGGTGGAGCTCGCGCTCGACTTGCCCGTCCCGGAGGATCAGGACACGGTCGCTGACCGCGAGCAACTCGGGCAATTCGGACGAGATGATGATCACGCTGTTGCCCTGGTCGGCGAAGGCGCGGATCATGCTCACGATCTCACCCTTGGTCCCGATATCGACCCCCGCGGTGGGCTCGTCCATGATCAGGATGCGTGGCTCTGTGCCAAGCCATTTCGCGATCACGACCTTTTGCTGATTACCGCCCGACAACGTGCCGATGGGCTGCTTGGTCGAGCGGGCCTTGATGGACAGCCGGGTCACGTACGAATCGGTCTGGCGATCACCCTCCGCGTCATCCACGAACCCAGCCCGGCTGAGCCGGCTGAGAAGCGGCAGCAGGAAGTTCTCCCGGACCGCGTGGTCCAGGATGAGCCCCTGGGCGCGGCGATCCTCGGGGATGAGGGCGACGCCGTTGGCCATCGCATCGCGCGGATTGGCGATCTTGATCGGCTTGCCATGGAGGATGATCTCGCCCGCGACGAGGGGATCGATGCCGAACAGGGCGCGTGCGAGCTCCGTTCGCCCGCTGCCCATGAGGCCGGCGAGCCCGAGCACCTCTCCCTGGCGGAGCGTGAAATCGACGCCACGGAGCTTGGTAGCGGTGCTGAGCCCGCGCGCCTCGAGCAGGACCTCGTCGCCGACCTGCCGCTCCTGGTACTCGAGCGCGTGCTCGAGCTTGCGTCCGATGATCTCGTCGATGACCTCCCGGGGCGTGACGTTCCCGAGGTCCTCGGTCATCACCGCGCGGCCATCACGGAGCACCGTGATCCGGTCGCAGACGTCGAACACCTCTTCCATGCGGTGGGAGATGTAGACGACCGAGATGCCACGCTCCTTGAGCCGCCGCATGAGCTCGAACAGCTCGACTGTCTCGGTCTTTGCGAGTGCCGCGGTCGGCTCGTCCATGATCAGGACCCGGGCGTCCTGCGAGAGCGCCTTGGCGATCTCGGTGAGCTGCCAGAACGCGGTGGGCAGCTCGTCGAGCGAGCGGCGCGGATCGACCTCGACGCTCATGGTCGCGAAGAGTTCGCGCGTCCGGCGCTCCATCTCGCGGTCGTCGATGAGTCCGCCGCGGGTGCGTGCCTCGCGGGTCAAGAAGACGTTCTGGGCCACGCTCAGCGTGGGTACCAGGCTGAACTCCTGGAAGACCATCCCGACGCCCGCTGCTCGGGCATCCTGGACGGTCCGGAAATCGACCTTGCGTCCGTCGACCTCATAGGCTCCGCCGTCACGCGTGTAGACGCCGACGAGGATCTTCATCAACGTCGACTTGCCGGCGCCGTTGCCACCGGCGAGCGCATGGATCTCGCCGGCATGGAGGTCGAAGTCGACCTCCTTGAGTACGGGTACCCCGCCGAAGGACTTCGTGATGCCGCGCATCGTCACGGCCTGAGTGGTCGGGCCGGTTGGCGTGACGGCGACGCTCATGCTCGATCCTCCCGGGATGATGGGCCTGCCCGACCAGATGGATCGGGCAGGCCGTACAGCTTCGTTCTGGGCGCGATCTACGGGGCGCTGAGCTCGGCGGGCGGGTCCGTGTGGTAGACGTCCGTCCAAGCCTGGAGGACATTGTCCTTCGTCACCGCAAGGGCATTGAGCGCGACGTACGGCGGAGCCGCCTTGCCGAGCAGGCCGTATGCGGCGAGCATGGCCTCAGCAACACCCTGGTCGTATGGGCGCTGGGCGCCTAGACCATAGATGAACTCGCCGTTCTTGACGCTGAGCGCACTGGCCAGACTCAGATCCTGGGTCGTGATGATGAGGTCGTCCCTGCCAGCCGATCGGGCGGCGGCGATGACGCCTTCCGCTGGCTGATCCCAGACGGCCCAGATGCCGTCCAGCGTGGGATTGCGGGTGAGCATGGCAGAAGCGACGGTTTCTGCGCCGCCGGCGAGGTCGGGACCGGCCGGGAAGCCCTGGTCCTCGAGGATCTGGATACCCGGGTAGTTGTCCTTGATCGTCTGGCGGAAGGCGTCGCGCCGCTGGTTGGTCACGAAGAAGTCGATGGCGAACCAGACCATACCGATGTTGCCCTTGATCTCGCCGTTCTTCTCCTTGAGGGCCTTGGCCATCAGGTGAGCCGAAGCGACGCCGTTGCCATAGTTGTCAGCGGAGACGGTGCCGACGTAATCCTTGCCGGCGACGAAGCCTGGCACGGCATTGTCGGCGAATACGAGCTTGGCACCGGAGTCGACGATCTTCTGATACGCAGCGACCTGGTCGCCGGGGCTCCACGGGATCGAGACGACGACGGTCGGGTTCTGGACCAGCACGGTTTCGATATCGGCGACCTGCTTCTCTGTCTTGCCCTCGCCGTTCGTGCTGGCGATGACCTCGATGCCGAGCTCGTTGAACTTGGTGGTCAGGCCGTCGACCTGGGCCTTCGTCCAGTCACCCTGGATGTGCATCACGATGGCGGCCGTCGCTTTCATCGCCTTGACCTGCTCGATCTCGTCCGGTGTCAGCGTGAGCTCCGTGGGGGAGGTCGGCGCCTCGCCGAAGGGTCCGGTCGACAGGACCTTGTTCGCAAGCTCGGCCAGCGCGGCGTCAGGGTCCGTCGTGCCGGTCGCAGCACCTCCGGATGGTTGTGACCCGGTCGGTGCCGAGGACGACGCCGTGCCC
>JANOTJ010000397.1:0-1655 GCA_031416295.1 Chloroflexota bacterium | reverse complement strand
CCTGAACCGGGCGTTCCGGCTGGTGCGCGGCGGCGCGCTGCTCGTCGGCATGCACCGCAATCCGTGGTGGCTGACCGCAGACGGCCCGACCCTGGATTCGGGCGCATACGTGGCCGGTCTCGAGTTCGCGACGGAGCGCCGGGCCCGGATCATCGGCAAACCCGCCCCGGCTTTCTTCGGAGCGGCCGTCGCGGACCTACGGCGCGAGGCCGGCCGTGACCTTGCCAGGCGTGATATCGCGATGGTCGGCGACGACGTTCGCACGGACGTGCGGGCGGCCCAGCGGGCCGGGCTGCGGGGCGTGTTGGTCTTGTCCGGCAAGCACGGTCCAGCGGATGTCGCCGCAGCGGCGGCGGAACGAGGCGGTCGGCTACCGGATGCCATCGCGCCTGCGCTGGCCGACGTCGTAGCCGCGCTAGACTGAGCGCAACGTCACCGTTGCGCCGATGCGCGCCCCGATAGCTGCGAGGGACACTCATGACCGCCGATGCCAAGCCGCGCATCAAGATCACGTACGCCACGCTGAAGGCCGACAATGAGGACCTCCACGCTGGCTTCGAGGCCGCCGTCGAGCGCGTCCGTGCGGACTTCGGGACGCACTACCGGCACTACGTCGACGGGGCTTGGCGCGACGCCGCGACGAGCTTCGAGGTGCGCTCGCCCATCGATCGCGACATCCTCCTGGGCACGGTCGCCTCGGGCACCAGCGCCGACATCGATTCCGCGGTCGCCGCGGCGCGGGCGGCCCAGCCGGCATGGGCGGCGACGCCCTGGCGGGAGCGCCTCGCGATCATGCGTCGGGCGGGCGACCTCATCTCGGATCGACTGATGGATCTCTCCGCGCTGATGAGCTACGAGGTCGGCAAGAACCGGATCGAATCGCTGGGCGAGGTGGAGGAATCGGCGGACCTGATCCGCTACTACGCCCAGACCATGGAGGACAACGCCGGCTTCGATCACCCGATGGGCAACCTCGGGGACGAGACCGTGCACACCCGCTCGGTCCTGCGGCCGCACGGGGTGTTTGCGGTCATCAGCCCGTTCAACTTCCCGATGGCCCTCGCCGCGGGACCGACGAGTGCCGCCATGATGGCCGGCAATACCGTCGTCCTGAAGCCGGCCAGCACGTCGCCGCTGTCGGCCGTGAAGCTGCTCGAGGCGTACATCGATGCCGGTGTTCCGGCCGGGGTCGTGAACCTCGTCATGGGCCCGGGCGAGACCGTCGGCCAGGCGCTCCAGGACCACCCGGGCATCGATGGCATCGTGTTCACCGGCTCGTACGAGGTCGGGATGCGTCTGTTCCATGCGTTCAGCACGGACTGGCCGCGTCCGTGCATCGTGGAGATGGGCGGCAAGAACCCGGCCATCGTCACCGCCCGGGCGGACCTTGACGAGGCCGCCGAGGGAATCATGCGCTCGGCGTTCGGCTTCGGGGGCCAAAAGTGCTCGGCGAACTCGCGCGTGTACGTCGCGCGGTCGGTCCACGACGAGCTGGTGCGTCGGCTGGTCGAGAAGACCGAGGCGCTGACCGTCGGCGACCCGATCGTGCGGGCCAACTTCCTCGGCCCGGTCATCGACGCGCGAGCCGTGGAGCGACACCAGGCGGCGGTCGCCGAGGCGCGCCGGGACGGCCAGGTGTTCATCGGCGGCGAGCG
>JANOTJ010000396.1:0-1919 GCA_031416295.1 Chloroflexota bacterium | reverse complement strand
GCCCACCCGGCGACCGCGGAACTCGGCGCCGTGGGCCTGGCAGGCGTCCTCCACGACCGCCAGCCCGTGGCGCTCGGCGATGGACACGATCATGTCCATGTCGGCCGGCAGTCCGAACAGGTGGACCGGGCAGATGGCCCGCGTCCGCGGCGTGATGGCGGCCTCCAGGCGCGCGGCGTCCATGACGTACGTGTCGCGCTCGATATCGATGAAGACCGGCGTCGCGCCGGTCGACAGGATCGAGCTGACCGTCGCGTTGAACGTGTGCCCGACGGTGATCACCTCGTCACCGGGTCCGAGGCCGAGGCCGGCGTAGACGCACATCAGGGCGACTGTGCCGTTGCTCACCGCGATCGCGTGCTTCGTGCCGATGAACGCCGCGAAGCGCTCCTCGAGCTCGGCGACGCGCTTGCCGCCGGCGAGCATCCCGCTGCGCAGGACCTCGGTGACCGCGGCGATCTCCTCGTCGCCGATATCGGGGCGGGCGACCGGGATGGGTGGCAGCGTGGCAGCCGGGCGTGCGTCGGTCGTCACGCCGTCGCACCGCTGCGTTCGGTGAGGCTGTCCTCCGCGGCGAGGTAGCCGTAGCTGCGGCCGCAACGCGGGCAGGCCAGTTCCGGATCCTGGGCGTAGCGCTCGACGACGGCCGGCGCCGGGTGTCCGTTGCCATCCATCAGGCGGGCACCGCAGGCGCACACCCAGCCGATCCGCCGGGCGGGACTCCCGGCCACCAGAGCGTGTGCGGGCACGGTCCGGGTCACGACGGCGCCCGCCCCGACCGTGGCGAATCGGCCGACGTCAGAGCCCGCGACGACGACCGTCCCGGCCCCGATGGAGCAGCCGTGCCGGAGCGTGATCGTGGACAGCTCCCAGTCATCGGCCTGTGCCAGCTCCCCGGTCGGCGTGATCGCCCGGGGATAGCGATCGTTGGTCAGGATCGCGCCTGGACCGATGAACACCCCGTCCTCGACGGTCACCCCGTGGTACAGCAGGGCCGCGTTCTGGATCTTGACCCGGTCGCCGACGACCACGCCACCATCGATGAAGACGTCCCGTCCGACGATGCACTCGGCGCCGATCGTTGCGCCACCGCGCACCTGCGCACGCTGCCAGATCGAGGTGCCGGCGCCGACCCTGACGTCGGCCTCGATGTCAGCCGACGGGTGGACGCGGGCGGTCGGATCGATGGACGCCGGGGGGCCCTTGACCTCGGTGCTCATCGGCGGCGGAGGATGCCCAGGAGCAGGCCGATCACCGCTCCGGCAGCCAGCGCACCACGCCAATCGAGGATCGGGCGGATGTCGCCCTCCACCCGGCCCGCGATCATCACAAGGACGCCGGTCGGACGGTTCACCGTCACCCGTCTGGCGATGAGCGTCTGGACGAGTCCCTGGTCGATGGTCACCTCGTTGGCGAGCACGCTCGAGGCGAACGACTGCGTGATCCGCGACTCGCGCGCGAACGTCAGCGCGGCGCCGCCAAGTTCGACCGAGACACGATCGCCCCGGGCGATGGCGATGCCGCCCTGGCTGACCGCGATATCGGTCGCGTTGGCCCGGGCGATGCCGCCCTGGTGGACATCGATGGTCCGGGCGGTGGCGTGCTCCAGGCCGCCCTGGTGGATGGTCAGCGCACCGAAGGGAGCGCTCGGATCGGCGCTCGGGGCCTCGCGGAGCACGGGCACCGCGGGCCTGGCGGGTTCCCCCGCGGGCGTGACGGGCTCCTCCGCGGGCGTGGCGGGCTCAGGCTTGGTGGACTCGGGCGCGGCGGGTTCCGGCGTGATGGCCGCGCGCTGGCTCGATGGCTGGCGCGGGGGCGCCGCCTCGGACGCCTTCACCTTGGCGCGCGTGGCGCGCGGCCGGACCGGCGCGGGCGCCTCGGTCGACGCGGCTGTCTCGGTCATGGCGGTTCCCTTGGTC
>JANOTJ010000395.1:0-3429 GCA_031416295.1 Chloroflexota bacterium | reverse complement strand
CCCGATCAGGCGCCGGCGGCCGCCAGTGAGGCGTCGAGGATGGACAGCGCCTGATCGACCTCAGCGGCCGTGGTCACCAGCGGCGGGATGATCCGGATGACGTTCACGTAGGTTCCGGCGGTCAGGATCAGGAGCTTGCGGTCGAAGGCCTCCGCCTGGATCCGGCGGGTCAGATCGGGGTCCGGAACCCGGCCATCGCCCTGGTCTGGCTTGACGAGCTCGATGGCGACCATCAATCCCAGGCCGCGCGCGTCGCCGATGGCCGGATAGCGCGCTTTGAGTGCCCGCAGACCGGCCAGGAACTGGGTGCCGCGCTCGCGGGCGTTGGCGACCAGGCCTTCTTCCTCGATGACATCCAGGGTGGCGTTGGCGGCCGCGCAAGACACGACGTTGCCGCCGTACGTCCCTCCGTGGGTGCCCGGCTTCCACTGGGCCATCAACTCGCTGCGGGCCAGGATCCCGGACAGCGGCAGCCCCGAGGCGATGCCCTTGGCCATGACCAGGATGTCGGGCTCCACGTCCCAGTGGCGGACCGCGAACATCTCGCCGGTCCGTCCGAATCCGGTCTGGACCTCGTCGGCGATGAGCACGATGCCGTGCTCTGCCGTGATCTCGCGGAGGCGTGGCAGGAAGCCCGCTGGTGGCACCACGTAGCCACCCTCACCAAGGACGGGCTCGATGATGATCGCCGCGACCCGCTCGGGGTAGATGAACTGGTGGAAGGTCAGGTCGAGCTGCGCCTCCCAGTCGCAGGTGCAGGCGGCCGGATCATGCGCGCCGCCGGACGCCCGATAACAGTACGGATAGGCCGTGTGATAGATGCTCCCCGGCAATGGCTCGAAGGCGCCTCGGTACACGTCCTTGGCCGTCGTGAGCGCCATCGTCTGGGCGGTCCGGCCGTGGTAGCCGTAGCGGAAGGCCAGGATGGCCGGTCGTCCGGTCGCGACCCGGGCGAGCTTGACCGCCGCTTCCACGGCTTCCGCGCCGCTGTTCGACAAGAAGGCCTGGTAGGGCCCACCCGGTAACAGGCGCGGCAGGCGCTCGTACAGGCGCAGTCCGGGCTCGTGATACAGGATGTTCTGCTGGCCATGGAGCAGCTTGTGCGCCTGGGCGGCCACGGCCGCCGCCACCCGCGGGTGCGCGTGGCCCGTGTTGGTGACGCCGATCCCCGAGGTGTAGTCGAGATAGCGCTGGCCGTCGGCGCTGATCAGCCAGGACCCCTCGCCGCGATCGATATCGAGGTTGGTGATGCGCCCCCAGACGGGTGGCACGACGGCGTGGTCGGGCAGCGTCACAGGCGTGCTGATCGTGTCCGTCATCCGGCACCCTCCATGGCGGCTGGTGCCGCGCGAAGCATCTCGGCCCGGGCGATCCGGGCGTCGCGTCGCGCGACCCAGCGCTCTCGAATGGTACTCAGCGCCACGAGGCCCACGGCCCCGAGGAAGACCATCGTCCCGATGACGTGGATCTGCGGCGGCAGGTTGTTGCGGATGCTCGCCCAGACCCACACCGGGAAGGTCTGCTCCGTGCCCGAGGTGAACTGGGTGATCACGAAGTCGTCGATCGACAATGAGAACGCCAGCAGCGCCGCGGCCAGGATGCCCGGCAGGATGAGCGGGAAGGTCACCCGCCAGAACGTCGTCCACTCGTTGGCGCCGAGGTCCATCGCGGCTTCCTCGAGATGGCGCGGGAACCCCTGCATCCGCGCCCTGAGCGTGACCACGACGTAGCTGATGTTGAACATCACGTGGGCGATGAGGATGGTCTGGAGGCCGAGCGGGAAGAAGATACCGCCGGTCAGGCTCTTGAACGGCTCCGTCGCCGTGCCCACGAACATCGTCAACAGGCTGGCGCCGAGGACGATCTCGGGGGTGGCCATCGGGATGAACAGGAACAGGTTCGTCGCCGACCGGGCGCGGAAGTCATAGCGCGTCAGGGCCAGCGCGATGAGCGTCCCGAGCACGGTCGCGATGATGGTCGAGAGGAAGGCCACGATGAGGCTCGTCGTGAGGGCGTCCTGCAAGCCTGGCCGACCGAACGGGTTGGCCCATGCCGCCAGCGAGAACTTGCCCCACACGAAATTGAACTTGCCGGGCGGATCGTTGAACGAGAACGCGATCATGACCAGGATCGGGACGAGCAGGTAGAAGATCGCGGCGGCCGTGAAGAGCGGGACACCGAACCGATCGAAGACGCCCAGGATGCGCCGTCCGCCGCCGCCGCTCGGCGCCGCTGTGGCACCGGGAGCCGCTGCGGCGCCCGTCACAGCGGTCACGCCCGGCCCCCGGTCAGTTCCTCGGTCCCGAGCACCCGGGCGTAGGCCAGGATGGCCAGCAGGATCGCGGCCATGAGGATGAACGACAGAGCCGCGGCAAGCGGATAGTCGTTCTGCTGGAGAAAGCGGTTCTGGATGACGTTCCCGATCATCTGGGTCTTGGGGTTCCCCAGGAGCTCGACATTCACGTAGTCGCCAAGGGTCGGGATGAATACGAGGATGGACCCGGCAAAGACCCCGGGCAGGCTGAGCGGCCAGATCACCCGGACGAACGCCTCGGAGATCAGGAATGACCCGATGAGCCCACCGACCAGGGCGCCCAGGGCGCCTGCCGTGAGCAGCGCGCCCGCGCCGTCGGCCGCGAGCGCAGCGTAGCGCAGGCCGAGCATCAGCCCCATCGCCAGGAGGCCGCCAGCGATCGCCCCGACGATTGCCCCACCCCGCCGCCACGGACCGGCATACAGGTCACGGGCCGCCTCGATCAGGCGCACGTCGACCTTCTCGATGGCGACGTACAGCGGCAGGACCATGAACGGCAGGTACTGATAGGTGAGCCCCGAGACGACGGCGAGCGGGGTCCCGATGACGCTGAAGTTCGGGGGCACGATCCCGAGCGTGTCGCGGAAGAAGCCAAGGAACGCGCCCTGGTCGCCGAGGATGATCCGCCACGAGATGGTCCGGATCAGGAAGCTCGTGAAGAACGGCGCGATGACCAGGAACAGCAGCAGGGTCTTGTAGCGCCCGCCGCGAAAGGCGATGCCGTAGGCGAGCGGATAGCCGATCAGGAAGCACAACACGGTGGCCAGCCCCCCGAAGACGAGGGAGTTGGTCACGTTGTTCGGGAAGCGCGTGAGCGCCTCGACGTAGTTGCCGAATGCCCAGCTGAATTCGAAGCCCGAGCCGATGGTCCCCGTTGAGAGGGACATCAGGACCATCTGGATGTTGGGCAGGACGAAGAACGCGGCGAGCCAGAGCAGGCCGGGCGCCATCAACAGGTACGGGAGGAGCCAGCGCCGGCGGCTCACGGCGCGATCTCTGACACGGCTCCTCCAGCCCGCTCGAACTCAGACGCCGGTGAGGTCGGCGAAGAGTTCGTTGATCGCCATTTCGTCGGCTTCGGAGAACGTCGGCTGCGGGTGCTGCTTGGCCACGAC
>JANOTJ010000394.1:0-3396 GCA_031416295.1 Chloroflexota bacterium | reverse complement strand
TCAGTGAGCTCGACTGGAGCAAGTCCGTCGTCGGGCGGCGCGCCCGCAGGCCAGGTGAGAAGACCGAGGTCTTCATCGACGGTGCGGTGGCATACCAGTTGCGGTTGATCCCCTCGAACAAGGTGCTCGCTCGTTTTGAGTCGACCCTTGAGGCATGGCCGACGATCACAGCCACGGTGGAGGGTGGCCGTTCGCCGCGCACGCTCGCGCTCGATGCCATCATGGCCGACGGCACGGCCGCCATGGTGTCGGCTGGTCCGCGCCTCGAGATGTGGGCGCGATACAACAACGGCGAGCCAAACCCATACGCTGACCTGTGGGCCGCCGAGCCGCGCCGCGTCGCCGAGGGCGCCGCCTGATCATCTCTGCACGGCGCGCCACGAAGCGCGAACGACATGCGTACGAAACTCGATCCTGACCACGAGTTCTTTATCCCGGACGTCAGTGGGCTCGACTGGAGCAAGGCCGAAGTCGGCCGGCGCGCCCGCAGGCCAGGTGAGAAGACCGAGGTCTTCATCGATGGCGCCGTCGCGTACCAGTTGCGACTGATCCCGTCGAACAAGGTCCTGGCCCGTTTCAACTCGACGCTTGACGCATGGCCGGTCATCATCGCCACGATCGAGAGCGGTCGGTCGCCGCGCACGCTCGCGCTCGATGCGATAATGATCGACGGGGCGGTCGGCCTGGTGTCGGCTGGCCCGCGTCTCGAAATGTGGGCGCGATACAACAACGGCGAACCGAACCCGTACGGTGACCTGTGGACGACCGCGTCATGTCGCGTCGCCGAGAGCTGAGTCTGATCATCTCCCCGTCCGGCCCGGCCATGATCGATCGTCACACTCGCTCCGGGCACATCGACCGGTAGTCGCACCACTCGCAGACCCTCCCCGGTGTTGCCCCGAACTCCCCCGCCCGCATTCGCGAGACCCGCGCCAGCACGTCCGCCCGAGCCGCGTCCAGCTGCTCGTCCGAACGGGTCGTTGAGAGCCGCAGCGCGGACTCGGTGAAGTACAGGGTGACGCGCTCCGGGACGCCCAGACCCAGAACGTCGCGGCAGGCGAGCGCGTAGATCGACAGCTGGAGGCTCTCGTCGACGCTCTTCTGGGATGTGACCTTGCCGGTCTTGTAGTCGATGATCTCGATGCCGCCGGACGGCAGGCGGTCGATCCGGTCGATCTGGCCGACGATGACAACAGGCGCGGAGCCATCCTCGGACTCGAGGGTCAGCTCGAACGGCTCCTCCTCGTGAACGGCCTCGCTGACGCTGCTGACCTCGCCGATCCAGAAGTTGTCGAGCAGGGTCGCGACGCGCCGCTGGTAGCCCTCCTCGGTGGTCTTGTCGCCGAAGCCGCTCGGCGTCCAGCGGGCTCGGAACTCGCGCTCCAGGTCCTCGCGGGTCGGCGGCGGCTCGCCGCGGGCGACTCGCTCCCGCCGCTGCTTCGTGAACGCCTCGAACGCCTCGTGGGCGGTACTCCCGAACGCGAAGGCGGCCACCGGTTCCTCGCGCGGCGGCATCCGGTAGACGTACTTGAACGCGTACTGGAGCGGGCACTTGTCGTACACGCTGAGCGAGGAGTAGCTGTGCCGCCCGGGCAACGGCGCGACCTGGAGGAGGTTCGCGCCGGCGCCGGTATCGAGCGCGATCGTGCGGAACGTCAGCGGATCCAGGCCCTGGGCGCGCGCTTCGTCGGCGGTCGTGGCCGCTGAGCGGGCGAGGGTCGTGAGTTGAGTGGTCAGGTCGTCGCGGGCGGCTGCGGCCTCGGGGTCGGTGGTGCTGGTCGCCTCCATGAGGCCGACGAGTTCGCTGGCACGCAGGCGCAGTGCGAGTCGCCGCTCTCGGGCGGACGGCAGGGGCATGACGCGCCTGACGGCGGCTACCTGGGCTTCGATGGTGTCGTCGGCTTCGGTGTATTCGCCGTCGAGGTCCGTTTCGGTCGCGGCAGATGTGGTCGCGGTTCGATCGAACTGTTGGACCTCCAGCCCGGCGCCATCCAGGATCTCGCCGACGAACCGCGACGCGCCCTTCTTCGCTGCGGTGCCGCCGTGCGTGGTCAGGATGAGCCGGTCCTGCGCGCGGGTCATCGCGACGTACAGCAGCCGACGCTCCTCGTCCGTGTGGATGTCGCCCGTCGGCACGGCCTCGCGCAGCAGCTCGCGTGGGAAGAGGCCGTCGCCCTGCTCCTTCACGGGCCACTCCCCATCGAGCAGATTCGGCACGAACACGATCGGGAACTCCAGCCCCTTCGCCTGGTACAGCGTCATCAGCCGCACACCATCGACGTCCTCGGACAGCTCCACGCTCGTCGGCAGCTCGCCGCCGGCGGCCTGGTACGCATCGAGATAGGCGATGAACCCGGCCAGCGTCCCGTTCGCGTTGGCCGACTGCCAGTCCGCGGCGAAGCGCAGGAAGCTCGCGATGTTCGTGACGGTCCGCTTGGATTCGAGCGTGTCGGCGGCGATGAGGTCCAGCACCTGGCCGGTCCGTTCGAGATAGCGCTCCAGGATCGTGTGCGGGCCCTCGCGAAACGTCAGCGGGCTCAGCTCGTCGAGGGCACCGAGGAGCTGGCGCAGCTTGGCGCGGGTGCCGGCGGGGGCATCGACTTCGGTTGTCGGGGGACCGTCTTCGCGCCGGGCCAGGACCTGATCCACCTCCACCCGCCCGGAGTCGACGATGATCTTGGCGGTCTCGAGCAGGTGCGCCCGATCGAACTTGGCCATCCGGGTCACCCGCAGGATCTCGAGCGCATCCAGGCGCCACGGCCCGGCGGTCATCATCCGGACGAGTGCGACGTCGTCGTGGGGGTCCGTGATGGCTCGAAGGCCCTGTTCCAGGTCGCGGATCTCCGGCGTCTCGAACAGGCTGAGGCCGCCGACCACGGTGTACGGGATGTCCTCGTCCCGCAGCCGCGCCACGATCGCATCGCGGTGCTTGTGCTTGCGGTACAGGACGGCGACGTCGGTCCAGTTGCGGGCGGGGGTCGCGCCGCCGCCGGGGGTCGCGCCGCCGGGGGTCGCGCCGGCGGCGACGTCGCCCACCATCGACTTGATGGCGTCGACGATGGCGATGGCCTCGTCCTCGGGCCCGGCGCAGATCAGAAGCTGGATCGCGTCGCCGTCGAGGCGGTCAGTCGTGAGGCGCTTGTCCGGCTCGAATCTCGTCTCGTTTCGGATGATCAGGCGATTGGCGGCAGTCAGGACGTGCCCGACTGATCGGAAGTTCTGCTCGAGGCGAAGCCGCGGCGGCGGGCCAGGCGGGGGCGCGGTCGGATCGTGGGCGGGCGGCTGGGCGAAGCGCGTCTCGAACTCGGCGAAGGCGGCGAAGCTGGCGCCCCGGAATCGATAGATGGACTGGTCGTCGTCGCCGACGACCATGACGTTGTCGGGCCGGTCCGGCGT
>JANOTJ010000393.1:0-4846 GCA_031416295.1 Chloroflexota bacterium | reverse complement strand
GGAATCGGGCTCAAGCCAGTCGACGCAGTCGAGGCCACGATCGTCGTCGATAGCTCGATCGACCTCCTGCTCGCCAGCGGCGGCCCGGCCCGGCGGCCGCCGCTCGCGCACGACTGGTCCGCACGCGACCAGCTGCGCGCCGAGCACGGCTACGGGCTGCTGCTGCGAACGCGGGTCGGGGACGACTGGCACACGATCCTGTACGACCTCGGCCTCGGCCGGGACACGCTGCTCTGGAACGCAACGATCCTCGGGCTGGACCTGACCGCCGCCGAGGCGATCGTCGTCTCGCACGGCCACGCCGACCATCACGGCGGTCTGGAGGGTGCCATCGCGAAGCTCGGGCGCGCCGGACTGCCGGTCGTTCTGCATCCCGACGCCCTCCTCCATCGGCGGGTCGTCTTTCCGACCGGCGTGGAGATCGCCATGCCACCGCCCAACACCAACGACCTCGAACGTGAGGGCGCTCGCGTCCTGGCCGAGCCTGGCCCAACGCTGTGGGGCGGCGACACCTTCCTCGTCTCCGGTCAGGTCGCACGGACGACCGACTTCGAAACCGGGTTCCCCCTCCAGCAGCGTCGCGAGGGCGACGGTTGGACGCCCGACACGTGGATCTGGGATGACCAGAACGTCGTCGTCAATGTCCGCGGCCAGGGGCTGGTCGTCTTCAGCAGTTGCTCGCACGCCGGCGCCGTCAACGTCTTGCGCAACGCACAGGCGCTCACCGGCATCGAGCGCGTACATGCCTTCGTTGGCGGGATGCATCTGACCGGCGGCCTGTTCGAGCGGATCATCCCGGCGACGATGGACGCGATCGCCGCGATCGCGCCTAACTACCTGGTGCCCGGCCACTGCACGGGCTTCCGCGCGGTCGTGGAGGTCATCACCCGGTTCCCGGATCGCTATCTAGTTTCGTCGGTCGGCACCCGCTTCGTCTTCGAGGCGCCGACCACCTGACGCGTCTGCGAGCTCAGGACGGTCGCACGACCGGCAGGCCGACGGCCCGGGCCGCATCGGCGAGTCGGTCGTCATAGGTGACGAATGACTCGAGCTCGCTCGCGAGCGAGAGCGCGGTCGCGAGGTGGATCGCGTCGAGCGTGCGCAGCGTCGGCGGTGCGAGGGTCGCGGCCACACGACCGATCCCCGGATCGAGCCCGATGACAACCACCGAGCTGAAGATCGCATCGATCCGATCAGCGTCATCGACCTTGCGCGCGACCGCGCGTCGGGTCTCGATCGCACCCACATGGCTCGTGGCGATCCGCGCAGACTCGATGTACCAGCGACGCATCGGCGCAGCGTCGGGCTCATCCAGGATCAACTTGACCAGCGCGGAGGCGTCGACGTAGGCAAGGCTCATCGAGCGTCCTCGTCGCGCATCTGGAGGAGGATCTCCGTCAGCGTCGGGCCATCCGGGTCCGGGTTCGGAAGTGGCGGCGGGATATCCCGCGGATGTCGTGTCGCGGCGGTCGCGCGCCCGTCGGCGATCATCTGGTCAAGGATCGAGCGCGGTCTCGCGGGGCGCGGTCCAAGCTGCGCCACGGGCTGCCCGTGCTCCGTGACCTCCAGGGTCTCGCCGGCCTTCACCCGTTCCAGGTAGACACTCAGGTTCTGACGCAGCTCGCGCACACCGACGCGTGCCGCGGGCCGCTCCTTCTCGCTCATGTAGCACACGGTAGCACAATGGCTTGTCGCGGCCACCGCGTTGACCGCCGCGGCTCGACCGGGTAGCGTCGGACGATGACCACACTGGGTGAGGAGCCTGCGATGGATCCCGCCGTCGCCCGGCTGATCGAGCGGCGGGTCCCGGATGTCCCGCCCGAACCTTCGCTCTGGCGCACGCCTGCGCGGGTCGCGGCCGTCGCCTCGGCGATCGTGATCGCGGTCACGACCAACCTGCCCTGGCTGCATCAGGAGGGGATCGGCCAGACCGAGGTCCTGAGCGGCAATAGCGGCTACGCCGATGGCACGCTGCTGACCTTCATCGCCGTCGTGACCAGCGTCGTCGTGGCCAATCGCGACGTCGCCCGGTCGCGGACGTGGCTGTTGCGCTGGCTACCCGCGATCCTCGGGATCGTCGGGCTGTTGTTCGTGCTCAGCGCCGTCCGGAGCATGGAGAACCAGATCGCCATCTGGCGGCGATTCGGGGCGACCGGTGTGTACGAGCCCGGGTTCTTCGTCTTCATCGCTGCGGGAATCGTGTTCGGCGTGGCGGCGACCTGGATCGGCCTTCGGCGCGGACGCGCCCGGACGACTGGCGGCGTGGCCAACGAGCGCCTCGTGATCAGTCGCTCCACCGTGCTGTCCTCGGTGATCAGCCTGGCGGGCCTGGCGATCGGGACGCTGGCCGGCGGCGCCGTCGCACTCAGCCTGGACATCGACCCGGCGGCGGTCGGGGTGCCGCTCATCGGCCTGGCGGTCATCGGCGGGGTCCTCGGCTCGATCGTGGGCAGCCGGATCGGCAGGATGCTGCGCACGCCCTGAGCGACCGGGCGATCACCGGCTCCGGCGCTACACTCGCCCACGATGGATCTGCACGTGATCGGGCCCCTTGCCTCGCCTGCCGAACGTGCCGCCGTGGATGCTGTCCTTGGGCCGCCCGAATCGGGCTGGGTCGGCGGCCCGCGGCGCCCTGGCGTGGATGGCCACGCGTCCCGCGGCGGTCATGCGATCCGGTCCCGCCGGTCCGAGCTGCTCCCGGCGCTGCATGCCGTCCAGGACCGCATCGGCTGGATCAGCCAGCCGGCCCTCAACTACATCTCGAAGCGCCTCGCCGTGCCGCCCGCCGAGGCCTACGGCGTCGCGACGTTCTATGCGCTGTACGCGACGAAGCCCCGGGCGCCGACCGTCGCCCACGTGTGCGACGACATCGCCTGCCGGATCGCCGGGGCGGAGCGGATCTGCGACGACCTGCGACGGAGCGTCGGGCCGGAGGGTGAGGCGGCCCGCGACGGCACCGTCACCTGGCTGCGCTCGCCATGCCTCGGGCTGTGCGACCTCGCACCGGTCGCGCTCGTGACCGCCGCCGGTGAGACCACCGTCCGCGCCTCGATCGCCCCGGCCGACGCCGCCGGGATCCTCGCTCGCCTGGAGTCGCCGAACGGTGGATCACCGCGGACCCGGGCCACTCCCTCGGGTGGCGGTCGACTGCTCGGGCGGATCGGCGTCGTGGACCCGTCATCGCTGGACGACTACCGGGCCAGCGGGGGCTACGCGGCCCTCACCAGGGCTTTCGCGATGGGTCCCCAGGCCGTCATCGCCGAGGTGACCGCATCGGGCCTCATGGGGCGCGGTGGTGCCGCCTTCCCGACCGGCCGCAAGTGGGCCGCCGTGGCGACCCAGCCGGCCCAGCCCCACTACATGGTCTGCAACGCCGACGAATCAGAGCCCGGCACGTTCAAGGACCGAGTCCTCCTCGAAGGCGATCCGTTCGCCATCGTCGAGTCGATGACCATCGCCGCATTCGCCACGGGCGCGACCGTCGGCTACCTCTACCTCCGCGGGGAGTACCCGGAAGCCGAGGTGCGCGTGGAGCACGCGATCGACGCCGCACGCGCGGCAGGTCTCCTCGGCTGGGACATCCTGGGCAGCGGCCTGACGTTCGATATCGAGCTGCGGCGCGGTGCTGGCGCGTACATCTGCGGCGAGGAGACGGCGCTCTTCGAATCGATCGAGGGCAAGCGCGGCGAGCCGCGCAACAAGCCGCCGTTCCCGGTCGAGATCGGGCTGTTCGGCAAGCCGACGGTCGTCAATAACGTGGAGACCCTGGCCAACATCCCGCTCATCCTGGAGTTGGGCGGCGAGGCCTATGCGCGCATCGGCACGACCGCGTCCACGGGGCCCAAGCTGTTCTGCCTGTCCGGCCATGTGACGCGCCCCGGCGTCTACGAGGTCGAGTTCGGCGCCACGCTGCGCGACCTCATCGAGCTCGCCGGAGGCGTCAGCGACGGCCGTGACATCCGGGCGATCCTGCTGGGCGGCGCCGCGGGCGTGTTCGTCGGCCCGGAAGCGCTGGACATGCCGCTGACCTTCGAGGCGACCCGGGCGGCCTCGGCCACCCTGGGCTCGGGCGTGATCATGGTCTTCGATGAGTCGGTGGATCTCGTGGACACCTTGCGTCGCATCGCCCAGTTCTTCCGCGACGAGTCCTGCGGGCAGTGCGTCCCGTGCCGGGTCGGCAGCGTCCGCCAGGAGGAACTCCTCGCCCGCCTGGCCGCGGGCGCCATCGTCCGGTCGCGCGACGATGAACTCGTGCTGCTGCGGGAGATCGGCCAGACGATGCGTGACGCGTCCATCTGCGGCCTCGGACAGACGGCCTCGTCGGCGATCGAATCGGCCCTTCGCCGACCCGATCTGGTGGCGCTGTGAGCGCCCCCGATGCCGCGATGGGCGAAGACACGACGGGCCTGTCCATGACCCGCGATCCGGCACCCGACGCCGACACCCCGCATGCGGGCCAGGCGCCCGCTGCCCAGCCGCTCACCGACATCCTGCTGCGGCCGCCGGCCCGCCCCAGTCGACCGCCACAGGCACCGGTGGTCGAGGCGCCACCGCCGGTCGCGCTGACCATCGATGGCGAAGCCGTCACGGTCCCGGCGGGCACGACCCTTTTGGGCGCCTGTCGCGCCCAGGGGATCGATACGCCGACGCTGTGCTACGCGGAGAACCTGACGCCGGTCAATGTCTGCCGCGTGTGCGTCGTCGAGGTCGCCGGGTCGCGCGTCCTGGTGCCGGCCTGCTCGCGCAAGGTCGAGGCGGGCATGGACGTCCTGACCGACTCCGAGCGGGTGCGCACCTCGCGCAAGGTCGTCCTGGAGTTCCTGGGTTCGTCCGTGGACGTGTCGCT
>JANOTJ010000392.1:0-11464 GCA_031416295.1 Chloroflexota bacterium | reverse complement strand
CTCACGCCCAGGAGCGGTCGCTGCGAGGACGCCCGAAG
The DNA here is from genome assembly GCA_031416295.1 of Chloroflexota bacterium. Lineage (GTDB taxonomy): Bacteria > Chloroflexota > Limnocylindria > Limnocylindrales > CSP1-4 > SPCO01. Next base: position 11,426 of record JANOTJ010000392.1, on the reverse strand, counting down.
GGCTCATGGCGCGCCTAGTGATGCTGGCTGGCGCCATCTGGCGGACTTGGGTGGGCCCGGGCGCTCGCGGTGGACGGCAACCCGCCCCAGGCATCCCGCCCAGGCAACCCGCCCCGGCACCCAGGAGTCGCGGCTCCTCACGATGACCCCGACCATGCGTTCTGGTCTGCCGTCTGGATGCAGACCGATGGCGCGAACGCCCACACGACCATGCCAGATGGTGACGTCGGCGTTGTCGGGATCCACGACCACCAGTCGCCCACGCCAGCAAGCCAGCGCTTCCTCAGCAATCAGTCCCTCGTCCTCCGGCTCCGTTACACCCCCCAGGCACGTCAGGGAACCAGGGGATCGGCTTCAGCGCTGGGCACCGATCAGGTCCCCAAGGGCCTCCCTGGCTTGCGCTCGGCCACGTCGGACGCCGCGGCGCGAGGTCCGGTTCCGCCAGAACATGGCTGGCTCGTGGACCCGCTGACCGTCTGAAGCGTGTCAAGGGACAGCGTGAAGAGCGGCTAGTCGGCGACGTCGACCTCGAAGGTTGCCGCGGACGCCTTCGGGATGACCTGGATGAACATTTGGCCACGCGGGAGCACGATCTCCTTTCCGGCTGAGTCCAGGAAGCGGGTCCGGTCCGACGCCGAGCTCTTGCGCCAGGTGCCTTTGGTGACCCGCCCGTCGGCGAATACCCAGGCGGTGTTCTTGCCGATCGAATCCGCCTCGAGCCTCCCCAGCGCCGCGCCCTCGATCGCCTTGGATCGACGGATCGGCACGACCATGATGATCACCGACGTCGGCGCGATCCGCGGCCCGCTGCCGATGGCCCCATAGCCCCGATCCGCCTTGGCGAGGGCGTCGTGCTGCTCTCGGCCATCCACCGAGCGCAGCCACGTGTTCGACGGGCGATCGTATCGATAGCTCACGCGCTCGCTCGTGTACGTCACCCGGATCGAGCCGCCGTCCGGTCCACGCTCCGCTTCCGGAGCAGCGTCCGTGAAGGGCTGGAGACGACCGGGTTCGGTCGGATCGTAGGCGAGCCGCTTGCTCGTGGCGCGCTTGGCCTCTTCGGCGTACCCACGGATGCGCTTCCCGTCCGTGTACAGATTGTGCGGGGCGCGTCGGAAGTCGACGCGGCGGGTGGCCCGCCCGTTGACGTCCAGGACGAGGTCCTGGCGGCCGGCGAGGAAGTCGAGCAACGGTGGTGGACCGCCGGCGTGCAGATAGACGGCCTTCCACTCGGCCGCCCAGCGCGCGAAATATAGGCGCGCGCTGCGCACCGGGCCGATTCGCGGCGGCGTGCCCGACTGGAAGATGGCCATGTAACGCGGGATGCCACCCTCGGCCGGGGCCTGCCAGACGATGCTTGCGAACGACAGCCCGGATTGCGGACGGGCCGCGGGCGAGTCGTCGATCATCACCGCGATCGGGTAGCGGTGAGCGAGATCGGCGGTCGTCACGACGCCGGACAGATCCTCGTAGATCAGCGGCGTCGGGCTCGGCGACGGCGCCACACTCGCGGGCGGGCTAGTCGATGCGCTCGCCGCTGGCACCGTCGATGTCGGCGCTGGTGGATCGACGGCAGCGACGCCCGTCGGCTGGGGAGCCGGGGCGGACGCAGGCCTCTGGCCGGACGCGAGAAGGAGTCCGCCGCCACCCAGGATCACCACCAGGATCACGATGACGCCGGACAGGATTCGGCGATCGGCGCGCAGTCGTTGGATCATGCCGCCTAGTCTCCGACCCTACCCTGCCCCACACAACCCGCCGGAAGTACCTATCGGAGCGGCTAACGCTCGCCGTCACCCGTGATAGCCCTCTGGCGCACCAGGTCAGGCCGAGGCGGCGGGCTCCGGGTAGCGGCGCGCGACGTAGTCCTCGAGGATGTCGATGAACTCGGCGACGAGGCCCTCGCCGCGAAGCGTCCGGTCCAGCTTGCCGTCGATGAAGACCGGCGCGACCGGCTCCTCGAAGGTGCCCGGGAGGCTGATCCCGATGTCCGCGTGCTTGCTCTCGCCAGGACCGTTGACCACGCAGCCCATGACCGCGACCCGCAGCTCCTCTGCGCCGGGATGGGTCTCACGCCACACCGGCATCTGCTCCTTGAGGTAGGTCTGGATCTGCTGGGCCATCTCCTGGAAGAACGTGCTGGTCGTCCGGCCACAGCCCGGGCAGGCGCTGACCTGGGGCAGGAACGAGCGCAGACCCATCGACTGGAGGACCTGCTGGGCGATCTCGACCTCGCGCTCGCGCGGCGCGCCGGGCTCCGGCGTCAGCGAGACCCGGATGGTGTCGCCGATGCCCTCGTTGAGCAGGAGGGCGAGACCCGCCGTGGAAGCGATGATGCCCTTGTCGCCCATGCCGGCTTCGGTCAGGCCGAGGTGCAGCGGATAGTCGCAGCGGGCCGCCAGGAGTCGGTAGACATCCACGAGGTCGCGCACGCCGGACACCTTGGCGCTGATGATGATCTGATCGTGACGCAGCCCGGTCTGTTCCGCGAGCTCCGCCGAGCGCAGTGCGCTCTGGAGCATCGCCTCGATCATCACGTCGCGGGAGTCGGCGGGCACGGGCAGCCGGGCGTTGGCGTCCATGAGCTCGGTCAGGATGGCCTGGTCAAGGGAACCCCAGTTGACCCCGATGCGGACCGGCTTGTCATTGTCGATGGCGACCCTGACGATGGTCGCGAAGTGCTCGTCGTGACGCTTGGCCCCGACATTGCCGGGGTTGATCCGGTATTTGGCAAGCAGCGCCGCCGTCTCCGGGTGGTCCACGAGCAGCTTGTGGCCGTTGTAGTGAAAGTCGCCGATGATCGGGACCTCGACGCCCAGGCCGCGGACCTTGCGGACCATCTCGGGCACGGCTGCGGCAGCCGCATCCGTGTTCACCGTCACGCGCACGAGCTGCGAGCCCGCGTGGGCCAGCCGCGCGACCTGGATCGCGGTCCCGTCAGCGTCCGCGGTGTCCGTGTTGGTCATCGACTGCACGACGACCGGATGGGCACTGCCAACGAGCACGCCGCCGACGTCCACGCTGACCGTGGACCGACGGCGCGGCCGAAGTCGATCGAGGGCGTCCATGGGTGCTGCGCCTGTGCTCAGCTGCCGTCGGTCAGGCTGCGCAGGATGTCGAAGCCGGTGATCCAGATGAGGAAGCCGAACAGGAACACGAACCCGACCATGTAGGTCAGCTGCTCGGCGCGCAGGCTGATGCGCGGTCCGAAGATGCGCTTCAGGGTGATCATCAGCATCCGCCCGCCATCGAGCGGCGGGAACGGCAGGATATTCACGACCGCGAGGTTGGCCGACAGGATGCCAGCGACGTACAGCGTGACGATCGGGCCAAGCTGCCAGAACACGTCGCCGATCTGCTGGGCGATGCCGACCGGGCCCGCCACCGGCGGCGGCTCGGTGGGTCGGTTGACCACGGCGTCGACGAGTGAGCCAAGACCGTTGACGATGAGCCCGAGCGCTCCGACGGTCCGCTCGGCACCGATGCCCACGGCCTCGCCGAGGCTGTAGTCGATGGCGACGCCCGTGGTGAAGGCGCGGTTGTCCTTGATCCCGAGGGCGCCCTGGGTCGGGCTGATCTCGGACTCCGGCCGGAGCGTGACCACGATGGTCTCGAGCGCGTCGTTCGCCCGGATCACCCCGAGTTCGATGGTCTGCCCGGCCCGCTCGCGCAGTCCGTTGAGGATGGAAGACTCGTCGAAGGCCCCGAAGTAGCCGCCATCGATACTGACGATGCGGTCGCCCGCGACCAGCCCGACGCCGGCTGCCGGCGACCCGGCCTGCACGTCACCGACCCGGACGCCGATGGTCGGGTCGCCGCCGATGGCGATCACGGTGAAGATCGCGAAGGCCAGGACCAAGTTCATGGCAACGCCGGCGACGAGGATGACCATCTTGGTCAGCCAGCGCTGGCTCGCGAACGAGCGCGGATCGCCGGCGCCATCGCCATCCTCGCCTTCGAGCTTGACGAAGCCGCCGATGGGCAGCCAGTTGAGGGAGTACAGCGTTTCGCCCTTGTTGCGCAGGACCTTGGCCCGGGGCGGGAAGCCGATCCCGAACTCGAGCACGCGCACGTTCACGAGGCGCGCGGTCACGAAGTGGCCCAGCTCGTGGATCACGACGAGGATGCCGAGGATGCCGAGGAACAGGACGATCGTGATCAGGGTCTGGAAGAATTCATTCACGCGATGTCTCCGATGCGTGCGGTCGCGAACGCGGCTCGGACCTCGGCATCGAGAGCGATGAGCGCCTCGACGTCGGGGGGGTCGTCAGCCTTGCCGCCGAACCTCGCGACCGCCGCCTCGAGGAGCCGTGGGATGCCTGGAAAGTCGAGTGTGCCATCGAGGAAACGGGCGACCGCGACGTCGTCCGCAGCGATGAGCGCGGCCGATGCCCACGGACCGGCGATGCCCGCCGCGCGCGCGATGCGCAGGGCCGGGAACCTGGACTCGTCGGGCACCCGGAAGTCCAGCCGTCCGACGGCGATGAGGTCCGGCGGGACGGCGGGCGACGGCTGGCGATCGGGGTAGGTCATGGCGTACTGGATGGGAAGTCGCATGTCAGGGGTGCCCAGCTGGGCTTTGAGGGACCCGTCCACGAAGCGGACGGCAGAGTGGACGACGCTCTGCGGATGGATGACCACCTCGATCGCGTCGTAGGCCACATCGTACAGCCAGTGTGCCTCGATGACCTCCAGGCCCTTGTTGGCAAGGGTCGCCGAGTCGATGGTGATCTTGGCTCCCATGCTCCAGGTCGGGTGCTTGAGGGCGTTGGCAGCAGTGGCCGCGCCAAGCTCGGCCGGCGTCGCGTCCAGGAACGGACCGCCCGAGGCGGTCAGGATGAGCGCCGCCACGCTCGCCATCGATTCGCCAACGAGACACTGCCAGATGGCCGAATGTTCCGAGTCGATCGGGCGGACCCATGCGAGCGGGCTCGCGAATGCGTCGGCGGGCGCGCTGGCGGCGACCTGCTCGGCGAGACGCCGGGCTTCGGGCATGACCAGGTGGCCACCAGCGACCAGGGTCTCCTTGTTGGCCGTGGCCACGATCTTGCCGGCACGCAAGGCGGCCAGGACCGGACGCAGACTGACCACCCCACCCGTGGCGATGACCACGAGGTCCACGTCGTCCCGGGTCGCGAGCTCGACCAGGCCCGCGTCCGTGGCGCCGAGTGCCGTCGCCACAGGGTGCAGTCTCGCCGCCTGCTCATCGAGCAGGGCGCGATTCGTGCCGGTCGCCAGGGCGACCACCCGGAACAGGTCGGGATGGGCGGCCAGGACGTCCACCGTCTGGCGGCCGATGGACCCCGTGCTGCCGAGCAGCGCAACGCCGCGCGGCCGGCCGGGCTCAGGCGAAGAAGGCGACGACATACAGGGTCACGACGGGCGCCGCGAACAGGAAGGAGTCGACACGGTCCAGCATGCCGCCGTGGCCGGGGATGAGCGATCCCGAGTCCTTCGTCCCGGCCGCCCGTTTGAGCACAGATTCGGCGAGGTCACCGGCCTGGGCGGCGAGGGCGGCCAGCGGGCCGAGGATCAGGGCATGCAGCGGCGACTGGCCGAGGCCGACGAGGACGGCGGCCACGACCACCACCGTCGCCACGACCCCGCCGATGAGGCCCTGGACCGATTTCTGCGGCGAGACACGGGTCAGGAACTTTCGCTTGCCGTAGCGCCGCCCGATGAGGAAGGCGCCCGTGTCGTACGACCAGACCGCAAGCACGAGCAACAGGATCCAGCCGCGTTCGGCGCCGAGCCCGGCAAGGGCCGCTCCATCGGGGATGTCCGGTGCCGAGTTGCCGAGGCGAACGACGAAGGCCAGGAGGCTGACGTACAGCGCCCCGAACGTGGTCGCCATCCACGATGTCAGGGCGTCGCGCGGATCCGTCTGCGCGAGCGCGGCGGCCGCCACCAGGACCATGCCGATGGCCGCCAGGAGGAGGCCGGAACCGTCCAGGACGTCGGGAACGGCGGCGTCGGCGATGATCGTGAGGGCGAGGGCACCGCCCAGGAGCGGGAGGGTGGGAAAGCCCGCAGCGCGCAGCAGCGCGAACGCTTCCCGGGCGGCCAGGGCCGTGATCAGCGCGACGCCTGCGGCGAGCACGATACCGCCGAGCGCGAGGACGACCAGCAGGATCGGAACGAGGATGGCGGCGCTGATGGCCCGCTGGCGCACGCCCCTAGCGCCCGAACCGGCGGTTTCGGCGGGCGAACTCGAGGACGGCCGCATCGAAGGCGTCCGGGCCGAAGTCCGGCCAGAGCGCATCGCAGAAGTACAGCTCCGCGTAGGCCGACTGCCAGATCAGGAAGTTGGACAGGCGCTGCTCGCCCCCGGTTCGGATGACGAGGTCGGGATCAGGCATGCCGGCCGTGTACAGGGCCGCGCTGACAGCGGCCTCGTCGATGTGGTCGGGCGAGGTCCCGTCGGCCACCAGCCGTCGGACGGCGTCCACGAGTTCGGTCCGGCCGGCGTAGTTGAAGGCGATGTTGAGCAGCAAGCGCTCACCGCCCTCGGTCGCGCCGAGGGCTTCCTCGATGGACTGTCTGGTCTCGTTGGGGAGCTCCTCACGACGACCGAGCAGTCGGATCTGGACGCCCTGGCGGCGCAGTTCGTCGGTCTCGCTGCGGATGGCTGCCTCCAGGAGGCCGAAGAGCCCGCTGACCTCATCGTCGGAGCGGGCCCAGTTCTCGCGGCTGAACGCGTACAGGGTCAGGACCGGGATGCCCCGCCGGACCGCGTGTCGGAGCAGGCCCCGGATGGCCTCGACACCGGCCGCGTGGCCGTCGAGCTCGGGCAGGTCCCGGGCGCGCGCCCAGCGCCGGTTGCCGTCCATGATGATCGCGACGTGCCGGGGCAGATCGTCGGGCTCGAGCGTGTCGATATCCATTTCGGCGCCGAGCGTGACCGAACGCATCCCCTCGACCATCGATGCCTCGTGTGCCATCGGCGGCGCGTCCGTGGGGCGGGCCAGAGGTGCGCGGGTCACTAGACCTCGAGGACCTCGCCTTCCTTCAGGCCGCCACGCCGATCGATCTCGGCTGTGTGGCGGTCCGTGGTCTTCTGGAGCTGCTCCATCTGGCGACGCGCCTCGTCCGTGCCCACGTCGCCGTCCTTCTCCTCCTTCTTGAGGTGATCGGCGGCGTCGCGACGCAGGTTCCGGACTTCCACGCGCGCCTCCTCCATGCGCTTGTGGACGATCTTGACCAGGTCCTTGCGACGTTCCTCGGTCAGTGGCGGGATATTGAGCCGCACGACCATGCCGTCGACATTCGGGGTCAACCCGATGTCGCTCTTCGTGATCGCCTTCTCGATGGCGCCCAGGACGCCTCGATCCCAGGGCTGGATGACGATCTGGTGCGGCTCGGGGACGCTGATCCCGGCCAACTGGTTGAGCGGCGTCTGGGTGCCGTAGTAGTCGACCACCAGGCGCTCCACGAGGGCCGTGGAGGCGCGGCCGGTGCGGAACCCCTGGAAGTCGCGCTCCATGGCGTCCACGGCCCGGCCCATCTTGTGGTCGGCATCGGCCAGGATCTCAGTGCTCATGCTGGCGGCCCTCCGGCTTCGCTCGGCGCCGCCACGGCGCTCGAGATGCGCGTCCCGACCGGCTCGCCGGCCGCGACGCGGGTGATGTTGTCAGGGGAATCGAGGTCGAACACGATGATCGGCAGGTCGTTCTCCATGCACAGGCTGACCGCCGCCGCGTCCATGACCTTGAGCTGGTCGCGAAGCAGGTCGGCGTAGTTCAGCTGAGCGTAGCGCCGGGCGCCCGGGTTCGTCATCGGGTCACTGTCGTAGACGCCGTCGACCTTGGTCGCCTTGAGCAGGACTTCGGCCCCGATCTCGACCGCGCGGAGGGCCGCGGCGGTGTCGGTCGTGAAGTACGGATTGCCGGTACCGGCCACGAAGATCGCGACGCGACCCTTTTCCAGGTGCCGGATGGCGCGCCGACGGATATACGGCTCGGCCACCTCGTTCATGGCGATGGCGGTCATCACCCGGGTCGGGACGTCGGCCTTGTCCAGCGCGTCCTGGAGGGCGAGACCGTTCATCACCGTGGCCAGCATGCCGATGTAGTCGCCGGTCGCCCGATCCATACCCCGCGCGGCGGCGGCCAGCCCACGGAAGATATTGCCGCCACCCACGACGATCCCGACCTGGACACCCAGCGAGTGCACCTCCCGGATCTGGGCTGCGATGAACGCACAGAACTCGGGGTCCACGCCGTACGACCGCGAGCCGAGCAGCGCTTCTCCGGACAGCTTGAGCAGGATGCGTCGGTAGCGCACGGGCGCATCGGCCGCCGGGACGGCCTGGGCGGCCGCCGGGACCGCCTGGGCGGCCGCCGGGTCGCTCATTGCTCCTCCCCGAGCGCGTAGCGGGTGAAGCGGCGCACCCGGATGTTCTCGCCGATGGTCGCGATCCGCTCGTTGATCAGGTCCCGGACGGTGCGCTCCTCGTCACGGAACGGCTGGTCGTACAGGCAGACCTGGCTATACCACTTCTTGAGCTGGCCTTCCACGATCTGGGGGCGGATCGCCTCTGGCTTCATCTGCGTGCTCTCGTCGGCGAGCAGCTCGGCCTGCCTCGCGGCGAGGTCCGCCGCCGGCACCCGCTCCTGGTCCACGTAGAGCGGGGCGAGGCCCGCGACCTGCACGGCAAGGTCGCGCACAAGCTTCTGGAACTCGTCGGTCCGCGCGACGAAGTCCGTCTCGCAGTTGACCTCGATGAGCACGCCGACGCGGCCGCCGGTGTGGATATAGCTCGAAACGAGGCCTTCCCGCGCGTCGCGGCCGGCTCTCTTGGCTGCAGCGGCCAGGCCCTTCTCGCGCAACAGACCGATCGCCGTCTCGATGTCTCCACCGGATTCCGTGAGTGCCTTCTTGCAGTCCATGAAGCCGGCGCCAGTACGCTCGCGCAGCTCCTTGACCAGGTTCGCGGTGATGTCCGCCATGGGGTTCGTATCTCCTTGGAGAGCGGAGGGCCGGGCGGGCGCTCCACGATATGGATCGTGCTGCAGAGTCGAGGCTTCGAGCGGGCCGGTCCGCGAGGGTGGACGCGGTTCCGGCTCAGCCGGCGACCACGTCTTCGACCTTCTCGGCCGCCTCGCGGGCAAGCTCGGCGGCGATCTCCTCGGGGGTCGCCTCCGCGGCGGGCTCGGCGACGGGGTCCACTCGGGGCGTTCGGTCGCCGGGCAGGAGGTCCTCCTCGTCGGCGTCCGGCTCGAAGGTCAGGGCGCCGCCACCGGCAAGTGCCGCGACGAGCTCCTCGGATGCACCCGGCACTTCCTCTTCGGTTTCGAGCATCGGGACCGATTCGATGATCTCTGGTTCGGCCGATCGCGTGGAGCGCTGCTGGGCGCCTTCGATGGCGGCCTCGGCGACGAGTACGCACAGCAGCTTGATGCTCCGGATGGCGTCGTCGTTGGCCGGGATGATGAAGTCGAGTTCGTCGGGGTCGACGTTGGTATCGCCGGTGCCGACGACCGGGATCTCGAGCTTGTTGGCCTCGGTCACGCTGATCCGCTCGCGATGCGGGTCGACGATGAAGATCAGGCCCGGCAGGCGCTTCATCTTGCGCAGGCCGCCGAGCGTGCCCTGGAGCTTGGTGAGCTCTTCGGTCAGCTTGGCCGCTTCCTTCTTGGACATGCGCTCGAAGTCGCCGTTCTGCTGGCGAGCCTCGAGCTGCTCCATCAGGCCGATGCGCTTCTTGATGGTCACGAAGTTGGTCAGCATGCCGCCCAGCCAACGCTTGTTGACGTAGGGCATGTTCGAGCGGGCCGCCTCCTCGGCGACGGGCTCCTGGGCCTGCTTCTTGGTGCCGACGAAGAGGACCTGTTCGCCGCGGGCGACGGTCTCGCGGACAGCGTCGAGCGCGACGTCCAGGCGCTTGACGGTCTGGGCGAGGTCGATGATGTGGATCCCGTTGCGCTCGGCGAAGATGAACGGGCGCATCTTGGGGTTCCAGCGGCGGGTCTGGTGACCGAAGTGGACTCCGGCCTCAAGCAGCTGGCGCATCGAGACGGACGGCACGGTGGCGACCTCCTGTACGGTTGTATCCTCCGCGGACCCCGTGATATCGACCTCGGACCGATCCGCTCCGTCGCGCTGACGTGGCGTTCGGCACCGCCCGGGTCGGGACGGTCCGCGTGTGAGCTCCACGCCAAGATGGCGCAGGCGTGCTTCGAACCTCGAAGCGCGCGGAGTGTAGCACGGGTCGGGACAGGCCCGGATGCGTGGCCAGATAGGTGGCCCGGTGATCCAATGTGCATGCCACGACCGTATCGACCACGATGGAACTGTCCCTGGCCTGAGTGTGCGCCCCGTGCACAGGATGGCCACGCAGAGTCGCCGTTCAATGCCGCAAGGGTCACGTGATGACCGTCTCGGCCACGGAAGCGCCTCTGCTTGGTCGATATGGTCGCCCGGTGCACCGTCCGTCGGCGGAGTGCCTCGGCCGGGTGGCCTGGGCCCGAGCAGCCACTTGTAACAACAAGGACCCGGTCTCGTCAGCATGACATCGCCTGGTCGGGCGCCCTATACCAACACAGGTAGGCTGAACCCATGATCAGTCCACTGGCCATCTTCCTCGTCGCTGTCCTTGCTCTTCTGGCGGTCGCGCTCCTTCTCGGCCGTCGATCTGGTGGTCTGACTCGCTCTTCCGTCGCCGTCATCTTCGTTGTTGCGGAACTGTGGCAATTCGTCTTCGGCGCCGGTTCGAGCCTCCAATTGGCCGCTCCCGGTGTCGGCAATCGGGCGCTGTGGGTACCCAACGTCCTTGTCGGCGTGGCGCTCACGATCCTGCCGATCGGGTTCGTCCTATGCCTGTGCGGAACGCCGATGGGACGGAGGCTTGCGTCGCTATGCGCCTTCCCGACCATCGTCGTGGCGGCTGTCGCGGCCATCACCCTCAGTGTTCCGCCGTTCGAGGTCGTCGGCCTCGGCGTCGCGTTCGCGCTGTTCGCCGTTCCCGGCCTGGCCTTGCTGGCGTGCGCTGCAGGGATGCGTCTGCCATCCCCGGTCGAGGCCGTGGCGGGACCAGTGGAGGCCTGAATGTTCCGCAAGATTGTTGCGGCCGGGATCGCGGCGGTCGTTGTCACGACATGCGATGCGGCTCCGGCAGGGTGTCCGTCGGGTAGTCACAGGGCGAGATACGTGACTGATAAGCGGGCATCGTCAGGATGCGCGCATGGCCGATCCAGCGGACAACCCGAGACGGACGGCGGCACAGCGGGCGGGTGATGCCGCAGAGCTGCTCGTCGCAACCCACTTGGGAAACATCGGCTGGATCATCCTGGCCCGGAACGTCCATATCGGTCGCCATGAGCTCGACCTCGTGGCGATCGACCCGGGGCCACCGGCGGCCCTGGCCGTCATCGAGGTGCGCTGGCGGGTGAGCCGGGCGTTCGGGTTGCCGGAGGAGACCGTGGATC